>NZ_JBICKA010000016.1:0-114797 GCF_043103635.1 Pseudomonas sp. yb_9
ACCTTTCATGTGAGCCGTCAGTCTGAAGCAATAACCACAAAGTTGGTTATTCGGCTGTCGGCCCAGCATGTGCCTTGCTGCCAGGGCTCATGCAACCAGCACCGAATATCAGGAAGGGAAAGTGTCATGGGAATGACGAGGCGTAAATTTTTGATTGGCGGCGGCGTCGTGGCTATCGCAGGCGGCGCAGGGGTTCTGACCCCGTTGTTGACCCGGGAAGGCCGATTGATTCCCGGCAAACCGCGGTTCGGTTATGTGGCAGGCACCGAGGGGGCGCTTCCCAAGCAGGCAGACGTAGTGGTTGTTGGCGCTGGTATTCTGGGGCTCATGACCGCAATCAACCTTGTCGAGCGCGGCCTCTCGGTCGTTGTCGTTGAAAAAGGTGAAATTGCCGGCGAACAGTCTTGCAGGTTCTATGGCCAGGTCATGACCTACAAGATGCCTGATGCGACATTCCAGTTGCACCATCTTGCCAAGCAACGTTGGCGAGAGATGAATGCCAAAGTGGGGGCGGACACAAGTTACCGCACACAAGGCCGGGTCGAAGTACCTTTCGATGAAGAAGACCTGGAAGGCGTCAGAAAGTGGATCGATGTCAAAACGCGGGAAGTCGGCGCAGACATTCCCTTCAAGACGCGAATCATTCAAGGCAGTGAACTTGAAGAGCGCCTGCGCGGTGCATCCTCGCGCTGGACGGTTGCAGGCTTCGAGGAAGACTCCGGTAGCCTGGATGCCGAGCGCGCTTCGTTCGTCATGGCCGAGTATGCCAAGAAAGTGGGGGTGCGGATCTACACCCACTGCGCCGCAAGGGGCCTGGAAACCCACGCAGGTGCCATCTCCGACGTGGTGACGGAAAAGGGCGCCATCAGGGCGTCTCGCGTGATCGTGGCGGGCGGTGCATGGTCCCGGTTGTTCATGCAGAACCTGGGCGTCGATGTACCTACCTTGCCCGCCTACCAGTCCCAGCAAATCATCAGCGCGGCGCCCCGTGCACCCGGGGGCAACGTTGCATTGCCGGGGAATATCTACTTCCGCGAGCAGGCTGACGGCACATACGCCACCTCGCCACGCGTCGTGGTTGCCCCGGTGGTCAAAGAGTCGTTCATGTATGGCTATAAGTACCTGCCACTGCTGGCCATCCCCGACTTCCCGGTGCACATCTCACTCAACAAGCAACTGATCGATTCGTTCATTCAGCCAACGCACTGGAAGCTGGACGAGGTTTCGCCGTTCGAGAAAAACCGGCTGATGACCGCAGCGCCGGACCTGCCGGAACTGAATGCCTCACTGGAAAAACTCAAGGTCGAGTTCCCTGCGTTCAGCGATGCGAAGCTGATCGATCAGTGGAGCGGTGCCATGGCTATCGCACCCGACGAAAACCCCATCATTTCGCAGGTCAATGAGTACCCGGGGCTGGTCCTCAACACCGCAACCGGTTGGGGGATGACCGAAAGCCCGGTGTCGTCCGAACTGTCGGCGGACTTGCTGCTTGGAAAGGCGCCGGTGCTGGACCCCAAACCCTTCAGCCTGTATCGGTTCTAAGCCCACCAGGCGCAATGGAATGACCCGTGCGCGCAGCGTCGATACGTGCACATTTTTGGCAATCATCAGGAGAACAGTATGAAAGTGGCTTTAACGACCGCAGCAATGGCCGTGGCACTCGCGGGTGCCGGGAGCGTTCATGCACAAGAAATCGTGCGCCATGGCGCAGGGAGTTTCCCTATCTCGTCGGCTGTAGAGGTGCCTGCCGGGAAGACGGTTGTCTACCTGAGTGGTTCTGTCCCTTCGGTTATTCACCCTGACGCACCCAAGGGTTCGCTGGAAGCCTACGGTGATACCAAGGCACAAACCATCAATGTGCTTGGAAACATCCAGCAGCAGCTGAAAGAACTGGGCCTTGGTCTTGCCGACGTGGTGAAGATGCAGGTATTCCTGGTGGGCGGCCCGGAGAACGGCGGGAAGATGGACTTCGACGGTTTCATGGCCGGTTATACCCAATTCTTCGGGCCAGCCGCCAAGCAGCCAGTCCTTCCTGCACGCTCGGCGTTCCAGATTGCCGGCCTGGCCGACCCTGCCTGGCGTGTCGAGATCGAAGTGACAGCGGTTCGTCCCTGAACCCAGGCATGCGACAGTCCCGGGCTAGCCATGCCCGGGACTGGCCGGTGGGTTTAGCCAGTGATAAATGGCAATGCCAGGTACAGTTTGATCACGATCACGTTGATGATGTCGATGAAGAACGCACCCACCATCGGCACCACCAGGAAGGCGATGTGCGAGGCGCCGTAACGTTGGGTCACCGCTTGCATGTTGGCAATCGCCGTGGGTGTTGCACCCAGGCCGAAGCCACAGTGCCCCGCCGCCAGCACCGCTGCATCGTAGTTGCGGCCCATGACCCGGAATGTCACGAAGATCGCAAACAGTGCCATGACCAATGTCTGTGCAGCCAGCAGTATGAAGAACGGCAAGGCCAGTGCTGCCAGGTCCCACAGTTTGAGTGACATCAAGGCAATTGCCAGGAACAGCGACAGACTGACGTTGCCCAGTACCGAAACTTCCCGTTCGAAGACATGATAAAAACCGAACGCCGAAAGGCCGTTGCGCAACAATACGCCCACGAAGAGTACGCAAACGAATGTTGGCAGTTCGAATGCCGTACCTTTCAACAGGCTGTTAAGTAATGTGCCGGCCAGTAAGCTGACGGCAATAAGTGCCAAGGTTTCGATAAATGAAAACGAAGTAATCAACCGCTCTTTGTTCGGCTGCTCAAAGCCCTTGGGTAACTGCGGTACTTCTTCTTCCACACCCGATGTTTTGACACGCTTGATCAGCAACCGGGCGACCGGGCCACCAATCAAACCGCCCAGCACCAGGCCGAACGTGGCAGAGGCCAGTGCAAGTTCCGAGGCCGAAGCCAACCCAAATTTTTCAGTGAAGGTCGCGCTCCAGGCAGCACCAGTGCCGTGGCCGCCAGACAAGGTGATCGAACCGGCCAGCAGGCCCATCAGTGGGTCGAGCCCCAATGCCGTTGCCAGCCCGATACCCATGGCGTTCTGAACCAGCAGCAGGCCCGTCACCACCAGCAGGAACACGGCAACCACGCGTCCGCCCTTCTTCAGGCTGGCAAAGTCTGCACTCAAACCGATGGTGGCGAAGAATGCCAGCATCAACGGTGCTTGCAACGAGGTATCAAACTGGACCTGTACATCGAAACTGCGCAATGCCAAGAGTGACAGGGCAACGACCAACCCACCTGCAACAGGCTCCGGAATATTGTAAGCGCGCAGGAAGCCAATACGTGCGACCAGACCGCGCCCCAGTAGCAGTACTAAAGAGGCGGCTACAAGTGTCCCGTAAAAATCGAGTTCAAACATCAGGGTACTCTTCGCTCAGGGTGACATGCAAAATTACAATGTCACCATTCTACGGCGAGTACTCCAGTCAATTGCGGCTGAGCGGCTAGGAAAAATCTGAATCAACGGTAAGTTTTGACGACAAGTATCAGGCTTTTCCGGGTATTCCATATTTACGCAGTCGCTGGGCAATAGCGGTATGCGAAGTTTGCAAACGCCCGGCTAACTGCCGCGTCGACGGGTAGCTGGCATACAAGCGCTGCAACAGCTCACGCTCGAAGTCACCCACGGCCTGCTCCAGGCTGGCTACGTCGCCATCCAGCCCACGTGCCACCGAAGTACCGGCGATGTCCAGGTCGCCGATATCCACCAGGTTGCCCTCGCAGATGGCCGCTGCGCGGAAAATCACGTTCTGTAGTTGGCGCACATTGCCCGGCCAAGGGTTGGCCAGCAGTGCCGAGTGGGTGGCGGGGGTCAGCCGGCAAGGTGGGCGCTGAATCTGCGTGCAGGCTTGCTGCATGAAGAAATGCGCCAGCATCAGGATATCCTGGCCCCGGTCGCGCAGTGGCGGTACCTGCAGGTTGAGCACGTTCAAGCGGTAGAACAGGTCTTCGCGGAAGCTGCCGTCGGCAACCATGCGTTCTAGGTCGCGGTGGGTGGCGCTGATGATGCGTACATCCACCTTCACTTCGCGGTCACCGCCCACCCGGCGGAAGCTGCCGTCGCTGAGAAAGCGCAGCAGTTTGGCCTGCAGGTATGGCGACATTTCGCCAATTTCATCGAGGAACACCGTGCCCTGGTTGGCCAGCTCCATCAGCCCGGGCTTGCCACCCCGTTGCGCGCCTGTGAAGGCGCCAGGGGCGTAACCGAACAGCTCGCTCTCGGCGAGGCTCTCGGGCAGCGCGGCACAGTTAAGGGCAAGGAACGGTGCTGCGTGGCGGCTGCTGATGGCATGGCAGGCACGGGCTACCAGTTCTTTGCCGGTGCCGGTTTCGCCATGCACCAGCAATGGCGCATCGAGCGCCGCCACGCGCAGGGCGCGGGCCTTGAGGGTGCGGATGGCCGGTGACTCGCCGAGCAGGGCATCGAAACCTTCGGCGTGGTCGTGGTGCAAGGCTGACAGGCGTTCGCCCATGCGTGAAGGTGGATAGAGCGTCAGCAGGCCGCCGGCATTGGTGATCGGCATGGCGTCCAGCAGCAGGCTCTGGCCGTTCAGCTGCATCTCGCGCATGGGCAGGTGGAAGTTGTTGTCCAGCAGGGCTTGCAGCAGCGCCGGGTCGCCAAACAGTTCGCCCACCGAGCGCCCGGCGGATTCGCGGCCACACAGTTCGATCAGCGCCGGGTTGGCCAGCAGCACCAGCCCGGCGCTGTCCACCGCCAGCACCGGGTCGCTCATGGCGGCCAGCAGGGCATCCAGTTGCAGGTGGCGGCGTTGGCCAGGGAGGATGTCGACCACGTCCACCGATTGCACGCCATGCACCTCGAAGAGCGCGTCGTGCAGTTCTTCAAGCACGGCGGGGCTTAGGGTGGGGGCGTCGATGTAGACGTTCGGCGGGACCATCTCTACGGCGTCCAGGTTGAGGTTGCGGGCACCGAGCAGGGCGAGGACTTCCTGGGTGATGCCGACGCGGTCGATGAAGCTGACGTGGATGCGCATGGGGGAGGGTGAGGTGGTGGCCGGGGAGGGCGGTAGTATGCCTTAACATCGCCGGGGCCGCTGTGCGGCCCCGGTTCTTGAAATCACTCCAGATGTTCAGGCTTGATCGGATCGCCCGATTTCACATCGAGCTTTTCGCGAATGTCGGCGAACATGTGGTCATAGAGCTTGTGCGGCGAACTCAGGGTCTCGAATTTCTTCGGCGGCGCCAGATACGACTGGGCCTTGCGGCTCAGTTGCATGAGGAAGCTGGGCAACACCTGGTCCTTGGCGAGGAAGAACTTTTCTTCCACCGTTTTGCCTTCGATGCTGCCATGCATGTGGAACTGAATGCCTCTGCCTTCCTTGGGATCAGACACTGCCTCGTACTCGATGTTCAGGTCGTAGCTGTGGTCTGCCGCGTTCAGCGCAGTGCGCTCGATGTGTACATGACCGGGGTGGTACTGGGCCATGGCTAACTCCTCTGGAAGGTCGAAAATGGCGGGCGCCAGGCGCCCGCCCACTGCATTCAACGGTAGCTGATCCCCGGCTTCGCGGTGGAGACCCGAGTGCCGGCAGTGCCTTTGACGATGTCCTCGATGTTCTCGAGCGAACTGATCACCGCTACTTTGCCGGTATTGCGGGCGAAGTCACTGGCAGCCTGCACCTTTGGCCCCATGGAGCCGGAAGCGAAGCCAAGCCGTTCGAGTTCGTCAGGGTGTGCCTGGGCGATGGCTTTTTGCGTAGGCTTGCCCCAGTCAATGTACGCCGCATCGACGTCAGTGGCGATTATCAGAAGGTCGGCATCCAGTTGCTCGGCCAGTAAAGCCGAGCACAGGTCCTTGTCGATCACCGCCTCGATGCCCTTGAGCTTGCGGTTTTCATCGTACAGGGTGGGGATGCCACCACCGCCTGCGCAAATCACGATGCTGCTCTTTTCCAGCAGCCACTTGATCGGGCGGATTTCAAAAATGCGCTTGGGTTTGGGGCTGGCCACCACGCGGCGATATTTGTCGCCATCAGCTTTGACCACCCAGCCCTTTTCCTTGGCCAGGCGCTCGGCTTCTTCCTTGCTATAGACCGGGCCGATGAACTTGGTCGGGTCCTTGAAGGCGGGATCGTTGGCGTCCACTTCCACCTGGGTCAGCAGGGTGGCGAACGGCACCTCGAAGGCCAGCAGGTTGCCCAGTTCCTGTTCGATCATGTAGCCGATCATGCCCTCGGTTTCAGCGCCTAGCACGTCCAGCGGGTAGGCCTCGTCGGGCTTGTAGGACAGCGCCTGGAGCGACAGCAGGCCAACCTGCGGGCCGTTGCCGTGGGCAATGACCAATTCGTTACCGGGGTGAATCTTGGCGATCTGTTCGGTGGCGGTACGGATATTGGCACGCTGGTTGTCAGCGGTCATGGGCTCGCCGCGACGCAGCAGGGCGTTGCCGCCCAATGCAACAACGATACGCATGGGGAATGTCCTTTAACGAGAGAAGGGAGTGATGCTCTCAGGCCGTGCCTCTCCCTGTGTAGGAGCGGGTTTACCCGCGAAGGCGTCAGCCCAGAAAAATAGGTTGGTGCTGCCGACGCATTCGCGGGTGAACCCGCTCCTACATGGGAGCGGGGTGGCCGCGCTATCGAGTCAGCCCTTACAGATCAGCCAGGGTCGACACCAGGATCGCCTTGATCGTGTGCATACGGTTTTCCGCCTGCTCGAAGGCGATGCAGGCTGGCGACTCGAACACGTCGTCAGTCACCTCGATGCCGTTGGCCAGGTCCGGGTACTGTTCGGCGATCTGCTTGCCTACCTTGGTCTCGGAGTTGTGGAACGCCGGCAGGCAGTGCATGAACTTGGTCCGTGGGTTGCCGGTGGACTTCATCAGGTCGGCATTCACCTGGTAAGGCTTGAGCTGCTTGATGCGCTCACCCCAGGCTTCGATTGGCTCGCCCATCGATACCCACACGTCGGTGTGCACGAAGTCCACACCCTTGACCGCCGCTTTCGGGTCTTCGGTGAGGGTGATGCGGGCGCCGCTTTCCTCTGCGTATTTCTTGCAACGCTCGACCAGGTCATCATGCGGCCACAGCGCCTTCGGTGCGGCGATGCGTACATCCATGCCAAGCTTGGCACCGATCAGCAGCAGGGAGTTGCCCATGTTGTTGCGGGCATCGCCCAGGTAGGCGTAGCTGATGTCATGCAGCGGCTTGTCGCTGTGCTCACGCATGGTCAGCACGTCGGCGATCATTTGCGTTGGGTGATATTCGTCAGTCAGGCCGTTGAACACCGGCACGCCGGCAAACTTGGCCAGCTCTTCGACGATTTCCTGCTTGAAACCACGGTACTCGATGGCATCGTACATGCGCCCGAGCACGCGGGCGGTGTCTTTCATGCTCTCTTTGTGGCCAATCTGCGAAGAGTTGGGGTCGATGTAGGTGACGTTGGCGCCTTGGTCATAGGCCGCCACTTCGAACGCGCAGCGGGTACGGGTAGAGGTCTTTTCAAAGATCAGGGCGATGTTGTTGCCCTTCAGGTGCTGCTGCTCGGTGCCGGTGTACTTGGCGCGCTTGAGATCGCGGGACAGGTCCAGCAAGTAGCGCAACTCGCGCGTGGTGTGGTGTTCCAGGCTGAGCAGGTTGCGGTTGTGAATGTTGAACGCCATGACTTTTCTCCTTGAGTTTGGTGAACGCACCGGCCGCCGCTTTGTGAGGGCGGCCGGGGGTAATGGGCGTTAGTAATCGATAGGGTCGCGCACGATCGGGCAGGTCATGCAGTGGCCGCCGCCACGGCCCCGGCCCAGTTCGCCGGCGCTGATGGTGATGACCTCGATACCCGCCTTGCGCAACAGGGTATTGGTGTAGGTGTTACGGTCGTAGCCGATGACCACACCCGGCTCGATGGCCACCACGTTGTTGCCGTCATCCCACTGTTCGCGCTCGGCGGCGAAGCTGTTGCCGCCGGTCTCGACCACGCGCAGCTTGACCCCCAGTTGCTCGCCCACCACTTCGATGAACGACTTGTTGATGCGGCGAACGTCCATGCCGTACGGCTTGCCTTCGTCCGGACGGATGATGAACGGCACGATCTCTTTCACCACTTCCGGGAAGACCGTGACCAGGTCGCGGTCGCAGAAGCTGAACACGGTGTCCAGGTGCATGGCGGCGCGGGACTTCGGCAGGCCCGCGACGATCACTTCCTTGACGGCGCCCTTGGCGAACAGGTTCTGTGCCAGCTGGCCGATGGCCTGGCGCGAGGTGCGCTCGCCCATGCCGATGAGCACGATGCCATTGCCGATCGGCATCACATCACCGCCTTCGAGGGTGGCATTGCCGTGGTCTTTGTCAGGGTCGCCGTACCACACCTGGAAGTCGGCGCCGGTGAACTCCTTGTGGAACTTGTAGATGGCAGTGGTCAGCAGGGTTTCCTGGCGTCGCGCCGGCCAGTACATCGGGTTCAGCGTCACGCCACCGTAGATCCAGCAGGTGGTGTCGCGGGTGAACTGGGTGTTGGGCAATGGCGGCAGGATGAAGCTGGAATGGCCCAGGTAGTCGTTGTACATCTTGACCACGTCGGCGCCTTCGCTTTGTGGCAGGTCCTGGCCCGCCACGCCACCGATCAGGAATTCGGCCAGGTGTCGAGGATCAAGGCCTTCGAGCCAGCTGCGCACTTCGTTGGTCAGGCCCACACCCACGGTGTCGGGGGTGATCTTGCGGTCTAGGATCCACTTCAGTGCTTCGGGTTGCTGGACGATGTCGGTCAGCAGGTTGTGCATTTCCAGCACATCTACGCCGCGCTCGCGCATCTTGGTGACGAAGTCGAAATGGTCACGCTTGGCCTGGTCGACCCAGATCACATCGTCGAACAGCAGTTCATCACAGTTGCTCGGCGTCAGGCGCTTGTGCGCCAGGCCCGGAGCGCAAACCATCACTTTGCGCAGTTTGCCGGCTTCGGAGTGGACACCGTACTTCTGTTTTTCAGCGGACATGGTTTCATTCCTCCAATTGAACGAAGACGTGGGTCAAAGGGTCAGGAAGCCGTCGTACAGGCCGAAGGCTGCCACCAGGGCACCGATGACCACGGCTGCGAAGATCAGTTTTTCCACGTTGGTGAAGACAGGTTGGCCTACCTCACGCTTGGCCTTGGCGAACAGGATGGCGCCAGGTGCGTAGAGCAGGGCCGAGAGCAGCAGGTATTTCACGCCGCCGGCGTACAGCAGCCAGATGGCGTACAACAGGGCGATACCGCCGATGATCAGGTCTTTCTTGCGTTCGGCCAGGGCCTGTTCGTAGGTTTCGCTGCGCAGTGCCAGCAAGAAGGCGTAGGCTGCCGACCACAGGTAAGGCACCAGGATCATCGAGGTGGCGAGGTAGATCAGCGACAGGTAGGTGCTGTTGGAGAACAGCGTGATCACCAGGAAGATCTGCACCATGGCGTTGGTCAGCCAGAGGGCGTTGGCCGGCACCTGGTTGGCGTTTTCGCGGCGCAGGAACTCCGGCATGGTGTGGTCCTTGGCGGCGGCGAACATGATTTCTGCGCACAGCAGTACCCACGACAGCAGGGCCCCCAGCAGCGAGATGATCAAGCCGACGCTGATCAGCACCGCACCCCAGTGGCCGACCACATGTTCCAGCACGGCCGCCATCGACGGGTTCTGCAGCTTGGCCAGCTCCGGTTGGGTCATGATGCCCAGCGACAGCACGTTGACCAGCACCAGGAACAGCAACACGGTGATGAAGCCGATGACCGTGGCCTTGCCCACGTCAGAGCGTTTTTCCGCCCGGGACGAGAAGATGCTCGCACCCTCGATGCCGATGAACACCCACACGGTGACCAGCATCATGTTGCGCACCTGGTTCATCACACTGCCAAGCTCTGGTGTGCCTACGGCCCAGATGTCGGCGGTGAAGATGTCGAGCCTGAAGGCGAACAGGCAGATCAGTGCGAACAGCGCCAGCGGCACCACTTTGGCCACGGTGGTGACCAGGTTGATGAATGCCGCTTCCTTGATGCCGCGCAGCACCAGGAAGTGCACGGCCCACAAGAGGATCGACGCGCCAATGATGGCGGCCGGCGTGTTGCCTTCACCGAAGATCGGGAAGAAGTACCCCAAGGTACTGAATAGCAACACGAAGTAGCCGACGTTGCCCAGCCAGGCACTGATCCAGTAGCCCCAGGCCGAGGAAAAGCCCATGTAGTCGCCGAAACCGGCCTTGGCGTAGGCATACACCCCGCCATCCAGGTCAGGCTTGCGGTTGGCCAGGGTCTGGAACACGAAGGCCAGGGTCAGCATGCCGACGGCGGTGATGCCCCAGCCAATCAACACCGCACCAACCCCAGCGCTGGCGGCCATGTTTTGCGGCAGCGAGAAGATCCCGCCGCCAATCATTGAACCGACGACAAGTGCAACTAACGCGCCGAGCTTTAGTTTTCCGGATGAATCAGACATTTAACAACTCCTGCCAGGAGAAAGTTGACATCAGCATAAATCTGACGCCTCTGCCGTAATCTGACTTGTGTCAGTTTAAGGCGACGCGAAGGTAGGGGATTTCCTTCACGGGTGCTCCTGGAGAGTGCCGACAGCTTAAGCTGCAGGCCTTGCGCGCTGGCACCTCCATGTCGTTCTAGAGCAAACGCTCTGTTCAGCCTGCGATGCTTGAAGCTAGCCGCTTTTGCCGCTTTCGCAAATTTTTCACAAGAATTTCGAGTTTTATCAGTTTCTTTTCTAGTTGCCGCGCAGCTGCTAGTTTTTACAGGAGCGGTGCATAGACAAACCAGTTATTAGTGCTATAGCTTCAAGGCCATGCTTCATTATAAGTAACAGCATTTATATGGCCCGCAACGCTGTTTCAAATGCGTGACAGTGCAGGAAAAAGGGAGGCTCATGAGCGAACCGGGACAGAAGCTGCGCCTTGGCGCGCTGATCGCGCTGGTGGTCGGCTCGATGATTGGTGGCGGCATCTTTTCGCTGCCGCAGAACATGGCGGCGCGTGCCGATGTAGGGGCGGTTTTGATCGGCTGGGGCATCACGGCTGTCGGCATGCTGGCGCTGGCCTTCGTGTTCCAGACCCTGGCCAACCGCAAGCCGGAGCTCGATTCGGGGGTGTACGCCTACGCCAAGGCGGGCTTCGGTGAATACATGGGTTTCTCCTCGGCCTGGGGTTACTGGATCAGCGCCTGGCTGGGTAACGTCGGCTACTTCGTACTGCTGTTCAGCACCCTGGGCTTTTACTTCCCGGTGTTTGGCGAAGGCAACACGCCAATCGCCATCGGCTGTGCTTCGCTGCTGCTGTGGGCGGTGCATTTCCTGGTGCTGCGCGGCATCAAGGAAGCCGCGTTCATCAACCAGGTGACCACCGTGGCCAAGGTAGTGCCATTGCTGATGTTCGTGGTGATTGCCGCGTTTGCCTTCCGTGCCGATATCTTCACCCGGGATATCTGGGGCATGAGCAACCCGCAGTTCGGCAGCGTGCTGGAGCAGGTGCGCAACATGATGCTGGTGACCGTGTTCGTGTTCATCGGTATTGAGGGGGCCAGCGTGTATTCCGGGCGAGCCGAGCGCCGTTCGGACGTAGGTAAGGCTACGGTCATCGGTTTTCTCGGGGTGCTGGCGTTGCTGGTGCTGGTCAACGTGTTGTCGCTGGGGGTGATGACCCAGCCGGAACTGGCCGGGCTGCAGAACCCCTCACTGGCCTCGGTGCTGGAGCACATTGTCGGCCCTTGGGGTGCGTTGCTGATCAGCCTTGGGCTGGCGGTCTCTTTGCTCGGTGCCTTGCTGTCCTGGGCGCTGCTGTGCGCCGAGATTCTGTACGCCACGGCGCGGGACAAGACCATGCCGCGCTTTCTGGCCAAGGAAAACGCCAACCATGTGCCGGCCAACGCCCTGTGGCTGACCAACTGCATGATCCAGGGCTTCCTGTTGATCACGCTGTTCTCGGCCGGTACGTACACCAGCCTGATCTACCTGGCGTCTTCGATGATCCTGGTGCCCTACCTGTGGTCGGCGGCTTATGCCGTGCTGCTGGCGGTGCGTGGGGAAACCTACGCCGGGCAACCGGGCCTGCGCCGCAAGGACCTGCTGGTGGCGCTGGTTGCCCTGCTGTATGCCGTTTGGCTGCTGTACGCGGGGGGGCTGAAGTACCTGCTGCTTTCTGCGCTGTTGTACGCACCCGGTGTGATCCTGTTCGCCAGGGCCAAGCATGAGCAGGGGCAGGCCTTGTTCACCACCTGGGAAAAGCTGATTTTCGCTGCCGTGCTTGTGGGCGCTGCATTGGCGGCCTACGCCTTGTATTCAGGGCTGCTGAGCTTGTGACGGGGCAGGGCAGGCATGCTCCGGGCGCGACCAGATCCACAGGTTGCCCAGGGTCATGCCGGCGATGGCCAGGAACACCGGCCAGCGGTGTTCGAAAAAGGTCAGCATCAGGCCAGCACACAGCAGCATGCTGAGGGTCGCGCTTACCTTGGCCCGGCGCTGGATCACCTTGCCATTGCGCCAGTTGTAAAGGATTGGCCCGAACAACCGGTGGTTTTCCAGCCAGGCTGAAAGGCGCGGTGAGCTGCGCGTGGCAGCCCATGCGGCCAGCAGGATGAACTCGGTGGTCGGCAAGCCGGGAATCACGATGGCGACCAGGCCCACGCCCAGGCTCACGTAAGCCAGTATTCCATACAGCAGGCGGGCGAGTTTGGAGCGGGCGGGTCGGGTCATGGTCTCACTGCATAAAACGGTGCGGCCACCGGAAGGGTGGCCGGCTACGGCGTATCAAACCAGCGCGGCATCTGCAGCATAGGCGTGCTTGAGCAGCTCGGTGAAGCGTTCGAAGGCGGCAACGGCGCCGCGTTCGGCAGCGGCTTCCTCTTCGGCCGACAATGCCAGGCCATCGAGGATGCGGGTGAACTGCTTCCAGCCTTCGGCACGGCCACCGGCCGGTTCGCCCAGGTGGCGGGCACCGAAGCTTTCGGACAGTTCCAGGGCCACGGCACGCTTGATCAGAAACGCAGCGCCCAGTTTGGAGCCTTCGGAGACGAAGATCCAGCCCATTGCCTCACCCAGGCTCGGTTTGCCCAGGGCGCCCGGCACGGCTGCCGGTACTTCGGTGTCGAGGTCGGCGAGGTCCAGGCGGGCCTGATCGGCGCGGCAGCGCTCGGCCAGGTCGGGGACGATGGCGATCAGTTGCGGGTCGTTGTACAGGGCCTGCAATTCAGACTGAAACAGGTACTGGGCAACGACGAAGCGGGCAAAGCTTTCGCGGCTGTCGAAGGGTGCGTGGGATTTGACCAGGGCATCCAGCGCGGCGTGCGGGGCGTGGGTGATCTGGTTCAGGCGCTGGGAGCGCAGGGCTGGGCGTTCGGTCATGGGGGCAATCCTTGGAAAAAGGGGCGTCTAGATACAAGACGAAACAGCGGGGGCGGGACAGTAAAAAAACTGGCTTTTTTGAGAGTTGCAGCGCCTGTGAGATCGAGCGCCGCCCGCGCGGCGCTCGATCTCACAGTCGATGCAAAACTAAAAGTCTCAGATATCCCAAACCACATTGATACCGAAGTTGCGCCCTGGCATGGTCAGGCGGTCAATGTTGGCGGGCTGGGTAACAGCCGCTTCACCCTGGCCGTCGTAGCTGCGCACCGAGTCCCACTGCCAGTACTTCTTGTCGGTGAGGTTGTACAGGCCGGCGTTGATGGTGACGTCGTCGGTCACCTTGTAGTAGCCGGTCAGGTCCAGCACGCCGTAGCCCGGTGTACGGAACTTCGAGGTCGAGCCGTCAGGCGAATAGAAGGTGCTGTCGTCGACGCGGGTCTTGCGCTTGACCAGCGTCCAGCTCAGCAGGCCGCCATAGTTCTGCTGCTCGTAACCCAGGCCGAGCACGCCTTTCAGCGGATTGACGCTGTTCAGCGGCTCTCCGGTGTCATCGTTGCGGCCGTAGGTGTAGGCAATCGAGCCCTGGGTATAGAGGCCTTGCGGCGCACCGAAATGGTCGAGGTTCAGGCGGCCCTTGACCTCGGCACCCTTGATGGTGGCGTGCTTGATGTTGTTGGCCTGGAAGGTTTGTTCCAGGTTGGCGCTTTGCACGGCGTCTTCATCGATGAAGTCGCGGTACTTGTTGTAGAACACCGCCACGTCGAAGTTACCGGCAGCGAAGTTGCCACGCAGGCCGGTTTCGTAGCTTTTGCTCTTCTCCGGCTCAAGGTTCGGATTGCCCTCTACACGGTAGCCTTGCTCGATATTTTCGAAGCGACCGTACATGGCCTTGGCGGTCGGGGTGCGGAAGCCTTCGGCATACTGGCCGTACCAGGTGTAGTTGTCGTTGAAGGCGTAGGTCAGGCCGAACTTGGGCGAGACGCGGTGCCACTTGTTGTCCGAGTCGTCCTGGGACGTAGGCGCTGTACCGGTCGATGCCAGGCCACGCAGGAATTCGTCGGTGAACTTGGGCTCCATGCGCGTGTAGTCGTAGCGTGCGCCGGGCATGAAGGTCCAGTTGTTCCAGCGGATTTCGTCCTGCACGAACAGGCTGTAGGTGTTCACGGTCGGGTCCGGGAAGTCGCTGACCAGCGCCTGGCCGTCTGCCGGGCGGTCGGCGCCGATGGCGGTGCAGCCGGAGCCAATGGTCAGGCAGGTGCCGGTGCCGCTGCGCGATCCGGTGACTTTCTCATGCTTGAGTGTGGTGCCGTAGGTCAGCAAGTGGTCGGTGGCACCGATGCTGAAGGCCTTGTCGAGCTGGGCATCGAATACCCACTGGCGGTCCTTGTAGGTGGTGTCGCGGGTACGCAGAACCTGGCGGCCAGGCGGTGCGTAGACTTCCTCGGTGTGCTGGTCGGTCTTGGCGATCTGGTAGTTCAGGCTCCATTTCACATGGTCGGCGACCAGCGAGTCCAGGCCGAATTCGTGATTGATGCCGAAACGCTCGCGGGTGATGGTGTCGTTGCCATTACGCGCCTTGTAGTAGCCCATGCCGCCAAAACCGGGAATGAACGGCCCACCCACTGCGCTGAGGATGTTCTGGTCGCGATCATCCTTGTAGCGCTCGTAGGTCACGCCCAGGCGTGCGTCGTCGGCGTAGTTCCAGCCCAGCTTCGCCAGCACGTTGGTGGTGCGTACGTCCATTGGGTTGGCTTCGGTGCGCGGCAGGCCGTCACCGCTGTGGCTGCCGTGGGTCTCGGTTTCATGGCCATTGCGCTGGCTCAGGTGCAACAGGCCATCGAAGTCGCCCTCGCGGCCGGCGACGGTGGCAGAGGTGAGCCAGCTTTCGTCGGCCGAGCTGTAGCCGGTCTTCAGGCGGGCGCCTACGTCCTTGCCGGGCTTGATGATGTCGTCGGGGTCGAGGGTGAAATAGCTCACCGCGCCGCCGATGGCGTTGCTGCCGTACAGCACCGAGGCCGGGCCACGCAGGATTTCCACGCGCTTGACGATTTCCGGGTCGACGTAGTTGCGTTGGGTCTGGGCGTAGGGGCCGTAGAAGAAGCTGTCCGGGATCGACACGCCGTCGACCTGGGTCAGGATGCGCTCGCCGTCGATACCGCGGATGTTGTAGCCGTTCAGGCCGCTGCGCTGGCCGGTACCGGCCACCGATACGCCCGGCTCGTAGCGCACCAGGTCCTGGATGTTGTTGACGTTCTGGCGGTCCAGTTGCTCGCGGGTCTGCACGCTGACGGTGCTCGGCACCTGGCTGACATCCTGGGCGCTACGGGTGGCGCTGACGGTCACCTGCTGCAGGGCGATCACATTGCCGCTGGCCTGGCGTTCGAGCACCACGTTGCCGTTGCTGATCTTGCGCAAACCCAGCCCGGTACCGTGCAGCAGGCGCTTGAGCGCCGCTTCGGGTGCCAGCGAGCCTTGTACACCCGGCGAAACCACGCCCTCGGCCAGTTCGGCGCTGAAGCCGACTTGCCAGCCGGTGACCTTGCTGAAGGCATTGATGGCCGACACCAGCGGCTGCTGGCTGATACTGAAGCGGTAGTCACCCATGCGCGGGCTGCTGGCCTGGGCCGGTTCTGCGGCCATTGCAGGCAGGCCGCAGGCGCCGCTGGCAAGCAGGGCCAAGGTCAACAGGGACAGGCGGGGAAGGGGGGACGAGCGGGTAGGACCAGTGGACATCGGAAGCGCTCCCAGACGCGCGGACTGTTATAGGTGATGGCTGTTCTCGTTTTCAAACAAGAATCAGTTGCATTGGCTATAACGAGACGGGCGGGGTAGCGCGATTGCGTAAAAATAATGCTCGGGTCAGTTCAGAATGACCAACGCCGGGTACTCATGCAGCTGTGCCGAGGTGATGTGGGCCAGCGCGCGCAGGGTTTCCAGCGGCTGGTCGAGGCGGTAGTTGCCAGTGACGGCCACGTCTTCCAGCTGCGCATTGCGGTTGATGATCCAGCCGGGGTAGTAGCGCCGCACTTCGGCCAGCACCTGGCTCAAGGGGCAGTTCTCGAACACCAGGCGGCCATCGATCCACGCCAGGTCCTTGTGCATGTCGGGGCGCTGGCGTTGGCCAAAGCCCTGCGGGCCGACGCTGATGCTGTCGCCGGCACTCAGGCGGATGCGCTGGTCGCGGGCCCCCTGCAGGTCGACATCGCCGCGTTGCACCCGCACTTGAGCCTCGCCGTCCAGGTAGCGCACGGCAAAGTCGGTGTCGCGCACCTGGGCACGCAACGGCCCGGCTTCTACCTCCAACGGCAGCACGTCCTCGGGTACCTGGAAGTAGGCCTCGCCTTGCAGCAGGCGGGCGACCTGGCGGCCATCGCGGCGGTCGCTGGCAAAGGCCGAATTGGTGTTGAGCAGCACTTTTGCGCCGTCTTCCAGTTGCAGGCGCTGGCGCTCGCCTACCACGGTCAGGTGGTCAGCCTGCAGGCGCATGGGCAGGTTACCGACGGTGAACAGCCCGACCAGCAGCACAGCTGCAGTGGCCAGGGGTTTCCAGTGGCTGCGCAGGCGCCCGCGCCATGAGCGGCGCTGCAGCTGGTGCATCTGCGCGGCCGCGTGGTGCAGTGGGGCACCGTTCCACAGCGCTTCTGCCTCGACATAGGCCTCGGCGTTTTCGGGGGCCGCGCTCAGCCAGGCTTCGAAAGCCTGGGTATCTGCAGCGTCGGCACATTGCAGGCGCACCAGCCAGTCCCGCGCCTCGTCCATGGCACGAGCACGGGCGCTGGGCCTGGCGGGTGACGGGCGAGGGGCGGGGCTGTCGGTCACGGGAAATCCTTGAATGGTTTTTCGCGAATGATCAAGGCTAAGGCGGGGTGTGGCAAGGGCTTTGCGTAACCGCCGGGCAGCGGTCGGCTACTTGAGGCGGTCGGCGACACCCATGCAGATGGCCATGATGAGTTTCAGCTCCTTCTGCACCGTGCTGGGCGACACATTCAGCTGTTCGGCGATTTCCAGGTAGGTGGCGCCATGCAGCCGGCTGAGGATGAAGATGCGCTGCTGGCGCTCGCTCAGTTGGTTGAGGCTGATGCTGAGTTGCTTGAGCAGTTGCTCGGCATGGGCGGCGTCCTCGCTGCTGGTGGCGGGGGCAGCCACACTGTGCAGGACCTCGTCGGGCACGTCGTCGACCAGCATCCGTGCCTGCACCCGGCGTGCGCGCAGATGGTCCAGTGCCAGGTTGCGCGCGGTCTGGAACACGAACGGCTCGATATGCTCGATGGGCCGCTCGCCCAAGGCGCGGGACACCCGGAGGTAGGTTTCCTGCAGCAGGTCTTCGGCCGTGCTGGGGTTACCGACCATGCGTTGCAGGGTGCGCAGCAGGGTAAGGCGCTGGACGAGGAAGACGGAGTTGAACCGGTACTGACTCACGGGGGAACCTGGTCGACGAAAGGTTAATGATAATGCTTATCATCTATGCCGAAGGTCAAGTGTGGAAGTGTTAGGAAAAGGTAAAGATTGTGAGTCTGCGACCTGGCCCAGCCTCATTTTTGGAGCAATTGCCTTGCTCAAAATCTGAAGGGTTGCGCGATCACTGTGGGAGCGGGCATGCCCGCGAACACGGGCGAAGCCCGTGCCATCCACCGCGTGGCCTGCTTCGCGGGCAAGCCCGCTCCCACAATGGTCGCGTCAGCCTGCCCGGCTTAGAGCCAGGCAGTTATCCAGCATCCGGTTGCTGAACCCCCACTCATTGTCATACCACGCCAGCACCTTGAGCATGCGCCCATTGGCACGGGTATGGTTGGCATCGAAAATGGACGACAGCGGGTTGTGGTTGAAATCGCAGGAAACCAACGGCAAGGCGTTGTAGCCCAGTACCCGGGAATGCTTGCTGGCTTCAAGGAACAGCTGGTTGACCTGCTCGGCCGTGGCCTCGCGCTTGAGGTTGACGGTGAGGTCCACCAGCGACACGTTGATCACCGGCACCCGCACCGCCATGCCCGTCAGCTTGCCGGCCAGCTCCGGCAGCACCAGGCCCACGGCCTCGGCAGCGCCGGTCTTGCTCGGGATCATCGACTGGGTGGCCGAGCGCGCGCGGTACGGGTCGCTGTGGTAGACGTCGGTCAGCACCTGGTCGTTGGTGTAGGCGTGAATCGTGGTCATCAGGCCTTGCTCGATGCCGAACTCGCGGTGCAGCACCTGGGCAATCGGCGCCAGGCAGTTGGTGGTGCAGGAGGCGTTGGAAATGACCTGGTGCGAAGCACGCAGGATGTCATGGTTGACCCCGTACACCACGGTGGCATCGGCACCCTTGGCCGGCGCCGAAACAATCACCTTGCCAGCCCCTGCGGCCAGGTGTGCAGCGGCCTTGGCACGGTCGGTGAACAGCCCGGTGCATTCGAACACCACGTCGATCGCCTCGGCCTTCCAAGGCAGTTCGGCCGGGTTGCGGATGGCACTGACCGCGATACGGTCACCATTGACCGTCAGGCTTTCGTGGTCGGCCTCGACCGTGGCGTCGAAGGTGCCGTGTACGCTGTCGTACTTGAGCAGGTGGGCATTCATGGCGCTGTCGCCCAGGTCGTTGATGGCGACGACCTGCAGGTCCTGGCGGTAGCCTTGGGTATACAGTGCGCGCAGGACGTTGCGCCCGATGCGGCCGAATCCATTGATGGCGATGCGTAGGGTCATGGCAGTACCTCTGGCAGTCCGAGTGAAACCTGTGGCAAAAAGGAGCTTCACTGAAACGGTTTTGTTGTTGGAATTACAAGATTATTCACTGGCCGATAGAAAACAAGCCTTTTTAGTGGCAGTATTTTGTTTAAACATACAACGAGTGGTCGGGCGATGTGCCTCCACCGATGCAGCGGGCTCCTTACCTTGAGCCTAGGCCGCAATCGTTTGGAGGGGAAATGCCTGGTAAACCGCCCTTACAATTAGCCTGGAGTCCAGTACATGCATCCGCGCATCCTTGAGGTCACCCAACGGCTGGTCGAACGCAGTCGTGCCACCCGCGAACGCTACCTGCAGCTGATTCGCGGTGCGGCCAGTGAAGGCCCCATGCGTGCCAGCCTGCAGTGCGCCAACTTCGCCCACGGCGTGGCCGGTTGCGGCAGTGAGGACAAACAGACCCTGCGCCTGATGAACGCGGCCAACGTGGCCATCGTCTCGGCCTACAACGACATGTTGTCTGCCCACCAGCCGTACCTGCACTTCCCCGAGCAGATCAAAAAGGCGCTGCGCGAAGTCGGCTCGGTCGGCCAGTTTGCCGGTGGTGTGCCGGCCATGTGCGACGGCGTTACCCAGGGCGAGCCAGGCATGGAGCTGGCCATCGCCAGCCGCGAAGTCATCGCCATGTCCACTGCGGTAGCGCTGTCGCACAACATGTTCGACGCCGCGCTCATGCTGGGCATCTGCGACAAGATCGTCCCCGGCCTGATGATGGGGGCGCTGCGCTTCGGCCACCTGCCGACCATCTTCGTCCCTGGCGGGCCGATGGTGTCCGGCATCTCCAACAAGCAGAAGGCCGACGTGCGTCAGCGCTATGCCGAAGGCAAGGCTAGCCGCGAAGAGCTGCTGGAGTCGGAGATGAACTCCTACCACAGCCCTGGCACCTGCACCTTCTACGGCACCGCCAACACCAACCAGCTGGTGATGGAAGTGATGGGCCTGCACCTGCCGGGTGCTTCGTTCGTCAACCCGTACACGCCGCTGCGCGACGCCCTTACCGCCGAGGCCGCGCAGCAGGTCACGCGCATGACCAAGGCCAGCGGCAGCTTCATGCCGCTGGGCGAAATCGTCGATGAGAAGGCGCTGGTCAACTCCATCGTCGCCCTGCACGCCACGGGCGGCTCGACCAACCACACCTTGCACATTCCGGCGATTGCCCAGGCGGCAGGCATCCAGCTGACCTGGCAGGACATGGCCGACCTCTCCGAAGTGGTGCCGACCCTGTCGCACGTCTACCCCAATGGCAAGGCCGACATCAACCACTTCCAGGCTGCCGGTGGCATGGCTTTCCTGATTCGCGAGCTGCTCGATGCCGGGCTGCTGCACGAAGACGTCAACACCGTGGCCGGCCATGGCCTGCGCCGCTACACCCAGGAGCCGTTCCTCGACAACGGCAAGCTGGTGTGGCGCGAAGGGCCGCTGCAGAGCCTGGACGAAAGCATCCTGCGCCCGGTCGCGCGGCCGTTCTCGGCTGAAGGTGGCCTGCGGGTTATGGAGGGCAACCTGGGCCGTGGCGTGATGAAAGTGTCTGCCGTCGCCGCCGAGCATCAGGTGGTCGAGGCCCCGGCGCGAGTGTTCCACGATCAGCAGTCGCTGGCCGACGCGTTCAAGGCCGGCGAGCTGGAGCGTGACTTTGTCGCGGTGGTACGTTTCCAGGGCCCGCGTTGCAACGGCATGCCCGAACTGCACAAGCTCACGCCGTTCCTCGGGGTGTTGCAGGACCGTGGCTTCAAGGTGGCGCTGGTCACCGACGGGCGCATGTCCGGTGCCTCGGGCAAGATCCCGGCGGCGATCCACGTATGCCCCGAAGCCTATGATGGCGGCCCGCTGGCGCGGGTGCGTGATGGTGATATCGTGCGGGTCGACGGTGTCGAAGGCACGTTGCGGGTGATGGTGTCGGCCGAAGAACTGGCCAGCCGCGACCTGCCGCCAGCGCCTGAGGGCAACGACCTGGGTTGCGGGCGCGAGCTGTTCGGCTTCATGCGCATGGCGTTCAGCCCGGCAGAGCAGGGCGCCAGTGCCTTTACTTCGGCCCTGGAGAACCTCAAATGAAGGACCTGCTGGTTGGCGACATCGGCGGCACCAATGCCCGTTTTGCGTTGTGGCGTGACAACCAGCTGCATGAAGTCAAAGTCTTCGCCACGGCGGATTACACCAGCCCGGAGCAGGCCATCGAGGCCTATCTGCAGAGCCAGGGCATTACCCGTGGCGGCCTGGCGGCGGTATGCCTGGCAGTGGCCGGGCCGGTCGATGGCGACGAATTTCGCTTCACCAACAACCACTGGCGCCTGAGCCGCGCGGCCTTCTGCAAGACCTTGCAGGTCGAGCGTCTGTTGCTGATCAACGATTTCACGGCCATGGCGCTGGGCATGACCCGTCTGCGTGAGGGCGAGTTCCGCGAAGTGTGCCCAGGCCAGGCTGACCCGTCGCGGCCGGCGCTGGTGATCGGGCCGGGCACAGGCTTGGGCGTGGGGTCGCTGCTGCGCCTTGGCGAACAGCACTGGCAGGCCTTGCCGGGGGAGGGTGGGCATGTCGATCTGCCGGTTGGCAATGCCCGTGAAGCGGCGATCCATCAGCAAATCCATGGGCAGATCGGCCATGTCAGCGCTGAAACCGTACTCAGTGGTGGCGGCCTGGTGCGCCTGTATCAGGCAATCTGCGCGCTGGACGGCGACACCCCCAGGCACACAACCCCCGCGCAGGTCACCGATGCCGCGCTGGGCGGTGAACCGCAGGCGCTGGCGGTGGTCGAGCAATTTTGCCGGTTCCTTGGGCGTGTGGCCGGTAACAATGTGCTGACGCTGGGCGCGCGGGGTGGGGTTTATATTGTTGGCGGTGTGATCCCGCGCTTTGCCGAGTTGTTTTTGCGCAGTGGGTTTGCGGCGAGTTTTGCCGACAAAGGCTGTATGAGCGGCTACTTCGCTGGCGTGCCGGTGTGGCTGGTGACGGCGGAGTTTTCCGGGTTGCTGGGGGCCGGGGTGGCCTTGCAGCAAGCGCTGGATCACTGACAGGGGCCGCAAAGCGGCCCCTGTAAAAACAGGCAACAAAGACCTGTAACCAACAAGAGGAAGGACCACCTTGAGCACTGCCGGCAAATCGATCCTGATGGTCGACGACGACCAGGAAATCCGTGAACTGCTGCAAACCTACCTGAGCCGTTCCGGCTTCCAGGTGCATGCCGAAGCCGACGGCAAGGGCTTTCGCCATGCGTTGGAAACCACGCCCTGCGATCTGGTCATCCTCGACGTCATGCTCCCTGACGAAGACGGCTTCAGCCTGTGCCGCTGGGTACGCCAGCACCCGCGTCAGGCGCGGGTGCCGATCATCATGCTCACGGCCAGCTCCGATGAAACCGATCGGGTCATTGGCCTGGAGCTAGGCGCTGACGACTACCTGGGCAAACCCTTCAGCCCTCGCGAACTGCAAGCGCGAATCAAGGCCCTGCTGCGCCGTGCCGAATTCGGCACGGCGGCACCCGGCAATGCCGTGCTGGCCTTCGATGACTGGCGCCTGGACACGGTCAGCCACCGGCTGTTCCATCGCGACGGCGAAGAGGTGGTTCTGTCGGGCGCTGACTTTGCCCTGCTCAAGCTGTTCCTCGACCACCCGCAGCAGATTCTCGACCGCGACACCATCGGCAATGCCACCCGTGGCCGCGAGCCCATGCCGCTGGACCGCATTGTCGACATGGCGGTCAGCCGCTTGCGTCAGCGCCTGCGCGATACCGAAAAACCACCCCGGCTGATCCGCACGGTGCGCGGCAGTGGCTACCTGCTGGCGACGCATGTCTGCACTGCGCCCTGAGCGGCACTGGCGCTTGCTGCCGCGTTCGCTGCTGGGGCGTATGCTGCTGCTGACCCTGTTGGTGGTGCTGTTGGCCCAGGGCCTGTCGAGCATCATCTGGGTGGCCCAGCTGCGTGCCAGCCAGTTGCAGGGCCTGCGTGCCAGCGCCAGCAGCCTGGCCCACTCGATGAGCGCCAGTGTCAGTTACTTCCGTTCGCTGCCGGTGGCCTACCGGCCCTTGGTGCTCGACCAGTTGCGCAGCATGGGGGGGACGCGCTTTTTCGTGTCACTCAATGCCAAACCCCTGGATATGCCGGTGCTGCCCGTTACCCCGCGCAAGCAGGCGGTGATCGATGTGTTCCAGCAGGTGCTGCATGAGCGCCTGGGTTCGCAGATGGACATTTCCGTGGAATTCGTCGGGCCCGATGACCTGCGCATCTTCAACAGCGGCCTGAAGCTCGACGAGCTGCCACGTTCCTGGGCGCATTACTCGTTAACCCTGGAACCGCTCAACCCGCCGGTGCTGGTAACGCAGATCCGCCTGGGCGAGGGCGAGTGGCTGTACATCGCCTCGCTGTTGCCCGAACCCTACACCAGCCTTGAGGCCGAACGCCTGCCTCGCCAGCAGATCGGTTTCATCGTGCTCACCACGGCCTTGCTGTTGTTGTTCATCGGCTTGCTGGTGCACTGGCAAAGCTGGCCGCTCAAGCGCCTGGCGCGGGCCGCGCGGGAGATGTCGCTGGGCGCCGATGTGGCGCCTGTGGCCGAAGGCGGTGGCAGCGAGGTGGTCGAGGTGGGCCGGGCGTTCAACAGCATGCGCGAGCGCATCAGCCGCTACCTGACGGAGCGCAGCCAGCTGTTCAGCGCCATTTCACATGACCTGCGCACCCCGATTACACGCCTGCGCCTGCGCGTCGAACTGCTGGAGGACGAACACTTGCAGGCCAAGTTCAGCCAGGACCTGGATGAACTTGAACTGCTGGTCAAAGGCGCCTTGCAGTGTGTGAAAGACACCGACATCCACGAAAATATCGAGCCGGTGGACCTCAACCAGGTGCTGGAAATCCTGGCCGAGCCCTACCTGCGCGATGGCCGTATCACGGTTGAAGGCCGCGCGCTGGCGCCATACCCCGGCAAGCCGCTGGCGCTGCGCCGCTGCATCGGCAACCTGATCGACAACGCCATCAAGTATGGCGAGCGGGCACGGTTGCGCATCATCGACAGTGCCGAGGGGTTTGTGCTGCAGGTGGACGATCAAGGGCCGGGCGTGCCGCAGCAGCAGCTGGAGCAGGTGTTCGAGCCGCATTTCCGTCTGGCCGCGCAGCAGCAGGGTTATGGGCTGGGGCTGGGGATTGCCCGCAACATCGCCCACAGCCATGGGGGTGAGGTGAGCCTGCTGAACCTGAGGGAGGGTGGTTTGCGGGTGACCTTGTATCTGCCGCGTGGCGTGGAGTGAGTCTGTGTATGGCGTGCGCCGGCAATGTAACCAAACGATGACATTCACGCATCGCTTCGTTACCTGGCGAGGTGGGCAGTCTGTTTAGACTTCAAGCAACGCAAGCGCTCGACTTGCACGGTATAACAACAAGAAAGGTGCTTCGATGAATTCCACGCTCCGGCTCGCTGCCGCAATCTCCCTGGCTTCCCTACTCCCGCTCAGTGCCCACGCTGCCGAACCCAAAGGCACTGTCGAAGTCGTGCATTGGTGGACTTCGGGGGGTGAAAAAGCTGCTGCCGATGTGCTCAAGGCCCAGGTCGAAAAAGACGGCTTTACGTGGAAAGATGGTGCCGTCGCGGGTGGTGGCGGTGCCACGGCCATGACCGTGCTCAAGAGCCGCGCTGTAGCCGGCAACCCACCGGGTGTCGCGCAGATCAAAGGGCCTGACATTCAGGACTGGGCGGCCACCGGCTTGCTCGATGGCGATGTGCTCAAGGAGGTGGCCAAGGCCGAACAGTGGGACACACTGCTCGACAAGAAAGTCGCCGACACCGTGAAGTACGACGGTAACTACGTCGCCGTACCGGTAAACATCCACCGTACCAACTGGCTGTGGATCAACCCGGAAGTCTTCAAGAAAGCCGGTATCGACAAGGCGCCCACCACCCTTGACGAATTCTACGCCACTGCCGACAAACTCAAGGCTGCCGGCTTCATCCCGCTCGCCCATGGCGGCCAGCCGTGGCAGGACAGCACCGTGTTCGAAAGCGTGGTGCTGTCGGTAATGGGCGTTGATGGCTACAAGAAGGCCATGGTCGATCTCGACAGCGCCGCGCTGACCGGCCCGGACATGGTCAAGGCGTTGACCGAGCTGAAAAAGGTCGCCACCTACATGGACCCGGACGGCAAAGGTCAGGACTGGAACCTGGAAGCGGCCAAGGTCATCAACGGCAAGGCCGGCATGCAGATCATGGGTGACTGGGCCAAGAGCGAGTGGACCCTGGCGAAGAAAATCGCCGGCAAGGATTACCAGTGCGTGCCGTTCCCCGGCACCGAAAAGGCCTTCCTCTACAACATCGATTCGCTGGTGGTGTTCAAGCAGAACAACCCCGGCACGGCTGCCGGCCAGCAGGACATTGCCCGCAAGGTGCTGGGTGAGGACTTCCAGAAGGTCTTCAGCACCAACAAAGGGTCGATCCCGGTGCGTAACGACATGCTGGCCGACATGGCCAAGTATGGCTTTGATACCTGCGCGCAGGCGTCTGCCAAGGACTTCCTGGCGGATGCCAAAACCGGCGGCCTGCAGCCAAGCATGGCGCACAACATGGCCACCACGCTGGCCGTGCAGGGCGCGTTCTTCGATGTGGTGACCAACTACATCAACGACCCCAAGGCCGACCCGGCCGATGCGGCGAAGAAACTGGCGGCGGCGATCAAGGCTGCCCAGTAACCGCTATTCGCGGACGAGCCCGCTCCCACAGGTCTGGCGCCCTGCCTAAGACCTGCGGCGAGCAGGGCCCATGTGGGAGCGGGCTTGCCCGCGAAGCGGTGCATCGCACCGCCATTACCTCGGAATCCGACCTATGACCACAACCACCGCCCAACTGCGGGCCTCACCCCTGGACGCGCTTCAGCGCTGGCTGCCCAAACTGGTGCTGGCACCCAGCATGTTCATCGTCCTGGTGGGCTTCTACGGCTACATCCTCTGGACCTTCGTGCTGTCCTTCACCACCTCGACCTTCCTGCCCACCTACAAATGGGCCGGCCTGGCGCAATACGCCCGGCTGTTCGACAACGACCGCTGGTGGGTGGCCAGCAAGAACCTGCTGCTGTTCGGTGGCCTGTTCATCGCCATCAGCCTGGCCATCGGTGTGTTGCTGGCAGTGTTGCTGGACCAGCGCATTCGCCGCGAAGGCTTCATCCGCACCATTTACCTGTACCCCATGGCACTGTCGATGATCGTCACCGGCACCGCCTGGAAGTGGCTGCTCAACCCCGGCATGGGCCTGGACAAGCTGCTGCGTGACTGGGGCTGGGAGGGCTTTCGTCTGGACTGGCTGATCGACCCCGACCGGGTCGTGTACTGCCTGGTGATCGCGGCCGTGTGGCAGGCCTCGGGCTTCATCATGGCGATGTTCCTGGCCGGCCTGCGCGGTGTCGACCCTTCGATCATCCGCGCTGCGCAAATGGATGGCGCCAGCATGCCGCGCATCTACTGGACCGTGGTACTGCCCAGCCTGCGCCCGGTGTTTTTCAGTGCGCTGATGATCCTTTCGCACATCGCCATCAAAAGCTTCGACCTGGTGGCGGCGATGACCGCTGGCGGCCCGGGTTACTCATCCGACCTGCCTGCGATGTTCATGTACGCCTTCACCTTCAGCCGCGGCCAGATGGGCATGGGCTCGGCCAGTGCCATTCTCATGCTCGGGGCGATCCTGGCGATCCTCGTGCCTTACCTGTACTCGGAGCTGCGGAGCAAACGCCATGCATAGCCCTGTCGAAAAGCCCGTGCTCAGCATGAGCCGTATCGCCATCCACGCGGTGCTGCTGCTGGCCGTGGCGCTGTACCTGGTGCCGCTGGTGGTGATGCTGCTGACCAGCTTCAAGTCCCCGGAAGACATCAGCACCGGCAACCTGCTGAGTTGGCCGCAGGTGATCACCGGCATTGGCTGGGTCAAGGCCTGGGGCACGGTCAGCGGTTACTTCTGGAATTCGATCATGATCACCGTGCCGGCCGTGCTTATCTCCACCGCCATCGGCGCGCTGAACGGCTATGTGCTGTCGATGTGGCGCTTTCGCGGCTCGCAGTTGTTCTTCGGCCTGCTGCTGTTCGGCTGCTTCCTGCCGTTCCAGACCGTGCTGCTGCCGGCCTCGTTCACCCTTGGCAAGCTCGGCCTGGCCAGTACGACTGGCGGCCTGGTGCTGGTGCACGTGGTCTATGGCCTGGCCTTCACCACGCTGTTCTTCCGCAACTTCTATGTGAGCATCCCCGATGCGCTGGTCAAGGCCGCACGCCTGGACGGTGCCGGCTTCTTCACCATTTTCCGCCGCATCATCCTGCCGATGTCCACGCCCATCATCATGGTCTGCCTGATCTGGCAGTTCACCCAGATCTGGAATGACTTTTTGTTCGGTGTGGTGTTCTCCAGTGGCGACTCGCAACCGATCACCGTGGCCCTGAACAACCTGGTCAATACCAGTACCGGGGCCAAGGAGTACAACGTCGACATGGCGGCGGCGATGATCGCCGGCCTGCCAACCCTGCTGGTGTACGTGGTGGCAGGCAAATATTTCGTCCGCGGGCTCACCGCCGGCGCGGTCAAGGGGTAAGTCATGGCAACGCTCGAACTTCGCAATGTGAACAAGACCTACGGCAGCGGCCTGCCGGATACCCTCAAGGACATCCAGCTGTCGATCAAGGATGGCGAATTCCTGATCCTGGTCGGCCCCTCCGGCTGCGGCAAATCGACCTTGATGAACTGCATCGCAGGCCTTGAGCAGATTACCGGTGGCGCGATCCTTATCGATGACCAGGATGTCAGCGGCATGAGCCCCAAGGACCGCGACATCGCCATGGTGTTCCAGTCCTACGCGCTGTACCCGACCATGAGCGTGCGCGAGAACATCGAGTTTGGCCTGAAGATCCGCAAGCTGCCCCAGGCCGCCATCGACGAAGAGGTTGCGCGGGTGGCCAAGCTGCTGCAGATCGAGCACCTGCTGGCGCGCAAGCCGGCGCAGCTGTCCGGTGGCCAGCAGCAGCGCGTAGCCATGGGGCGGGCGCTGGCGCGGCGGCCGAAGATTTACCTGTTCGACGAACCGCTGTCCAATCTCGATGCCAAGCTGCGCGTCGAGATGCGCACCGAAATGAAGCTGATGCATCAGCGCCTGAAAACCACCACCGTGTACGTCACCCATGACCAGATCGAGGCCATGACCCTGGGCGACAAGGTGGCGGTGATGAAGGACGGCATCATCCAGCAGTTCGGCACCCCCCAGCAGATCTACAACGACCCGGCCAACCAGTTTGTCGCCAGCTTCATTGGTTCGCCGCCGATGAACTTCATTCCGGTGCGCCTCACGCAGCAGGAGGGGCGCTTGTTGGCCGTGCTCGACAGCGGCCAGGCACGCTGCGAGCTGCCCTTGGGCGTAGCCGGTGACGAACTGGAGGGCCGCGAGATCATCCTCGGCATCCGCCCCGAGCAAATTGCCTTGGGCACCGTCGAGGGCAACGGCCTGCCGGGCATTCGTGCCGAGGTGCAGGTAACCGAGCCCACCGGGCCAGACCTGCTCGTATTCGTCACCCTCAACCAGACCAAGGTGTGCTGCCGCCTGGCGCCCGATGTGGCGTGCCGGGTGGGGGACACCCTCAGCCTGCAATTCGACCCGGCCCGGGTGCTGCTGTTCGACGCCCAAAGCGGCGAACGCCTGCACCTGGCCAGCACTGCAGCAGCTGCAAAGGACAACGTGGCTCACTTCAAAGGCCGTTGACTCGTCTACACCATCAATAAGAAAAAAGAGGACGCAAAGGGATGGAACAGCGCAAACGCATCAGGACATTGGGCTCGCTGGCATTGCTCGCCGTTGTCGGCAGCAGCGGCGCGCAGGCTGCCGAGGCCTTTTCCAGCGAATCGAAATGGATGACCGGCGATTGGGGCGGCACCCGCACTGAGCTGCTGGAGAAGGGCTACGACTTCACCCTCGACTACGTCGGCGAGGTGGCCGGCAACCTTAACGGCGGCTACAACGACGACAAGACAGCGCGCTACAGCGATCAGTTTGCCCTTGGTGCACACCTGGACTTGCAAAAGATCCTTGGCTGGCACGATGCCGAGTTCAAGCTGGCGATCACCGAGCGCAGTGGCCGCAACCTGTCCAACGACCGTATCAGCGACCCACGCGCCGGGCAGTTCAGTTCGGTGCAGGAGGTGTGGGGCCGCGGCCAGACCTGGCGCCTGACCCAGATGTGGTTCAAGCAGAAATACTTCGACGGTGCGCTGGATGTGAAGCTCGGCCGGTTCGGCCCGGGCGAGGACTTCAACAGCTTCCCGTGCGACTTCCAGAACCTGGCCTTCTGCGGCTCGCAGGTGGGTAACTGGGTGGGCGGTATCTGGTACAACTGGCCGGTCAGCCAGTGGGCGCTGCGGGTTAAATACAACATCACCCCGGAATTTTTCGTCCAGGTCGGTGCCTTCGAGCAGAACCCCTCCAACCTGGAAACCGGCAACGGCTTCAAGCTAAGCGGCAGCGGTACCAAGGGCGCGATCCTGCCGGTCGAGGCGGTATGGTCTCCCAAGGTCAATGGCCTGCCGGGCGAGTACCGCCTGGGCTACTACTACAGCACGGCCAAGGCCGACGATGTCTACGACGACATCAACGGCAACCCCCAGGCGCTGACCGGCGAGGCCTTCAAGTCCCACTCCAGCAAGCATGGCTGGTGGGTGGTGGCGCAGCAGCAGGTCACTGCCCATGCGGGTGACGTCAACCGTGGCCTTAGCCTGTTCGCCAACTTCACCGTGCACGACAAGGCCACCAACGTGGTCGACAACTACCAGCAGGTGGGGCTGGTCTACAAAGGCGCCTTCGATGCCCGGCCCAAGGACGACATCGGCTTCGGCGTGGCGCGTATTCATGTGAATGACGACGTGAAGAAGCGTGCCGAACTGCTCAATGCCCAGAGCGGTATCAGCGATTACGACAACCCAGGCTTCGTGCCGCTGCAGCGCACCGAGTACAACGCCGAGCTCTATTACGGCTTTCACGTCACCAACTGGCTGACCGTGCGGCCCAACCTGCAGTACATCAAGAGCCCTGGCGGGGTGGACGAGGTGGACAACGCGCTGGTCGCAGGATTGAAGATTCAGTCGTCATTCTGAGGGCAATTGTTGTAAATTTACGCCAATCCCTTTTCGGTTTCCGGCACCCACTGGCCTGCAGTGGGTGTCAGGGATAGGCCGAGACAGCGCTATCTCAAACAACAAGAGCTCTGAACCATGCCCGAACATCCGCTCCATCGCTTCTTTTCCTCGCAGCGGCCCAGGCCGACATTCGAGTGGGAGCGTTACCAGCAGCGCGATGTTCTGATCATCGATCACCCCCGTTGCCAGGCGGTATTCAGTCGCCAGGGCGCGCAACTGCTGCACTTTCAGCCAGCGGGTGAGCGCCCCTGGCTGTGGTGCGCCGAGCAGTGGCCGCAGGTGGGGGCGATCCGTGGTGGCGTGCCGGTGTGCTGGCCGTGGTATGGCCGCCACCCCAGTGAGGATTTGTGGCCAGCCCATGGCTGGGCACGGTTGCTGGACTGGAAGCTGGTGGACAGCCGCGAGGACGAGGAGGGCGTGACCCTGAAATGGCGGCTGGACCTGTGTGACTGGCAGGTAGACCTGCATGCCCGGCTGGGTAGCCGCATGGAACTGAGCCTGAGCACCGAACATCAGGACAGCGAACCCTGCCAGTTGAGCCATGCGCTGCTAGCCTACTGGCGCATCAGTGACGTGTCCGAGATAGCGCTGTCCGGGCTTGAGGACATCGAAGGTTACGACCGCTTGAACCGCCAGGCCTGCCGAGAAGATGGCGCGCTGAAGCTCAAAGGGGGCTGCCAGAAGGTCTACCCCGGCACACCGCGTGTGCAACTGCAGGACCCGGCCTGGCAGCGTGAGCTATGCATCGATACGGGTGACAGCGACGATACCGTGGTCTGGCACCCGGGCAACCGCCCGTTGATGGGCGTGACCGGCCGCGAAACTCAGCATTTTGTTTGCGTCGAGGCGGCCAGCGGCAGTGGCGAGGGCCTGAGCCTGGCGCCGGGGCAGCGTGCCCACCTGCGCTTGCAGGCGCACCGGCTCAGTTGAGTTCGTCGTCCTCGATCGGGTAGCGGCTGGCGTTCAGGCTTTCCTTGATCTTGCGCAAGTGTGGCTGGAAGTCCACGCCGCGGCGCAAGGTCATGCCGGTGGCCAGCACATCGAGCACCGTCAGCTGGATGATCCGCGAAGTCATCGGCATGTAGATGTCGGTGTCTTCCGGCAGCGGAATGTGCAGGCTCAGGCTGCAGGCGTTGGCCAGTGGCGAGCCGGCGGCGGTCAGGCCCAGTACCGAGGCGCCGTTTTCACGGGCCAGGCGTGCCACTTCGACCAGTTCGCGGGTGCGCCCGGTGTAGGAAATGATCACGAACAGGTCGCCGGTGTGCGCCACCGAGGCCAGCATGCGCTGCATCAGCACGTCAGCATGGGCCGACACGGCCAGGTTGAAGCGGAAGAACTTGTGCTGCGCGTCCAGGGCTACCGGCGCCGAGGCGCCCAGGCCGAAGAAGTGGATCTGCCGGGCCTGGATCATCATGTCCACGGCGCGGCTGACCTGTTGCGGGTCCAGTTGCTGGCAGGCGCTGTCGAGCGAGGCGATGGCACTGGCGAAGATCTTCTGGGTGTAGGCGGCCGGGTCATCGTCGGCCTCTACTGCGCGGCTGACGTAGGCGGCGCCGCTGGCCAGGCTCTGTGCCAGCTGCAGCTTCAGTTCGGGGTAGCCGCTGACGCCGAACGAGCGGCAAAAGCGGTTGACGGTCGGTTCGCTGACCTTGGCCGCCTGGGCCAGCGCAGCAATGCTGAAACGGGTCGCTTGTTGCGGGTTGAGCAGGATGACTTCGGCGACTTTGCGTTCGGCCTTGTTCAGCTCATCGAGGCGTCCCTGGATCTGCTCCAGGAGGTTTCGCACGCGGTCCATGGGTGTGTCCTTGGGTCGGGAAGACAGCCGGCTGTGGAAGCAGCAGGCTTTTTGCACGGTCGTCTATCGTACTGTCGGCGCGGTTGGCGTACCACTTGTCTGTAACACTTGTGTGTAATGTTGTGGTTTTTACTACATTATCCCTTGAAAACCGCATGTGAAAGCGGTATTCCTAGACCAACTTTAGGAAAGAACCAACATCATGGCTGCGATCAGTGTCGAACCTTGCACCTTTGCCCTGTTTGGCGCCCTCGGCGACCTGGCATTGCGCAAGCTGTTTCCTGCGCTTTACCAGCTTGACCGGGCCAACCTGTTGCACCCGGACACCCGCCTGTTGGCGCTGGCCCGCGAAGCCGGCAGCGCGCAGGAGCACCTGAACAGCATCGAGGCGCACCTGCGCCGGCATGTGCCCGAGGCGGATATCGAGCCAGCAGCGCTGGGACGCTTTCTCGCCAGGCTGAAATACCAGCATCTGGATTTTCTTCAGCCCGAGGGCTATCAGGCCCTGGCCGAGCAATTGCCAGGCGAACTGCCGCTGATCGCTTACTTCGCCACGGCGGCAGCGGTGTATGGGGCAATCTGTGAAAACCTCGACAAGGCCGGGCTGGCCCCGCGCACCCGTGTGGTGCTGGAAAAGCCTATTGGCCACGACCTGGAGTCGTCGCGTCGGGTCAACGATGCCGTAGCACGGTTCTTCCCCGAAAGCCGGGTTTACCGTATCGATCACTACCTGGGCAAAGAGACGGTGCAAAACCTCATTGCACTGCGTTTCGCCAACAGCCTGTTCGAAACCCAGTGGAACCAGAATTCCATCTCCCATGTGGAGATCACCGTCGCCGAAAAGGTCGGTATCGAAGGCCGCTGGGGCTACTTCGACAAGGCTGGCCAACTGCGTGACATGATCCAGAACCACCTGCTGCAGCTGCTGTGCCTGATCGCCATGGACCCGCCCAGCGAACTGTCGGCCGATGCCATTCGCGACGAGAAGGTAAAAGTGCTCAAGGCCCTGGCACCGATCACCGGCGACGGGCTAAGCACCCGTGTGGTGCGTGGCCAGTACATTGCCGGCTACAGCGAAGGCAAACCGGTGCCCGGCTACCTGGAAGAAGACAACGCCAATGCCCAGAGCGACACCGAAACGTTCGTCGCACTGCGTGCCGACATTCGCAACTGGCGCTGGTCGGGCGTGCCGTTTTACTTGCGTACCGGCAAGCGCATGCCGCAGAAACTGTCGCAGATCGTTATCCACTTCAAGGAAACGCCGCACTACATCTTCGCCCCGGAACAGCGTTTGCAGATCGGTAACAAGCTGATCATCCGCCTGCAACCGGACGAAGGCATTTCTTTACGGGTAATGACCAAGGAGCAGGGCCTGGACAAGGGCATGCAACTGCGTAGCGGCCCGTTGCAGTTGAATTTTTCCGACACCTGGCGCAGTGCGCGGATTCCGGATGCCTACGAGCGCTTGCTGCTCGAAGTGATGCGTGGCAACCAGAACCTGTTCGTGCGCAAGGACGAAATCGAATATGCCTGGAAATGGTGCGACCAGTTGATCGCCGGCTGGCGTAATGCGGGCGATGCGCCCAAGCCTTACGCGGCGGGCTCCTGGGGGCCGATGAGCTCGATTGCACTGATCACACGCGATGGGAGGGCGTGGTATGGGGATATCTGAACTGAAATTGCCAGCGGCTGTGAAGGTACACGCGCTGGCAGATGCCAAGGCGCTGGCCGCCACTCAAGCCCACGACGTGGCCGAGCGCCTGCGTGCGGCGATTGCTGCCAAGGGCCAGGCCTGCCTGGTGCTGTCCGGCGGCCGCAGCCCGGTGCCGTTCCTGGAGAAGCTGGCCAGCGAAAACCTGGACTGGTCCAAGGTCACCGTCAGCCTGGCCGATGAGCGCTGGGTGCCCGTGGAGCACGCCGACAGCAATGCTGGCCTGCTGGCCCGCCACCTGCTGAAGGGTGCAGCGGCCAAGGCCCGCTTTGTTGGCCTGTACCAGCAGGCGGAGAACCTCGATGCTGCCGCGCTCAAGGCCGACCAGGCCTTGGCCGGGCTGCCACTTATCGATGTGCTGGTGCTGGGCATGGGCGACGATGGCCATACCGCCTCGCTGTTCCCGGGCAGCCCTAACCTGGAAGCAGGTCTGGACCTGTCCAGTCCGCGCCGCTGCCTGCCGTTGCTGGCACCGAGCGTGCCGCACCAGCGCCTGTCGATGACCCGCTCGCTGCTGGCCAGCGCCGCCTTTACTGCGCTGTCCGTGCAAGGCCAGGGCAAACTCGCTACCCTGCGCGCCGCGCTGGCTGGCAACGACCTCACTGAAATGCCGATTCGCGCTTTTCTTCACGACCCCCTGGACATCTACTGGTGCCCATGAGCCAAGGATCCACAGTCATGACCACCCTTGAACGCCCACAGCCCAAGCTCTCGATGGCCGACAAAGCCGCGCGGATCGATGCCATTTGCGAAAAGGCGCGCATCCTGCCGGTGATCACCATCGCCCGTGAGGAAGACATCCTGCCACTGGCTGATGCCCTGGCCGCCGGCGGCATCCGTACCCTGGAAGTGACCCTGCGTTCGCAGCATGGCCTGAAGGCCATCCAGGTGCTGCGTGAACAGCGCCCGGAGCTGTGCGTCGGCGCCGGTACCGTGCTGGATCGCAGCATGTTCGCTGCTGTCGAAGCGGCCGGTGCGCAGTTCGTCGTTACACCCGGCATAACCCAGGACATTCTGGAAGCCGGTGTGGACAGTGAAATCCCGTTGCTGCCGGGCATCAGCACCCCGTCCGAAATCATGACGGGCTACGCCTTGGGTTACCGCCGCTTCAAGCTGTTCCCGGCGGAAATCAGCGGCGGTGTTGCAGCGATCAAGGCCTTTGGCGGGCCGTTCGGTGATATCCGCTTCTGCCCAACCGGTGGCGTCAATCCGGCCAACGTGCGCAATTACATGGCCTTGCCTAATGTGATGTGCGTGGGCGGGACCTGGATGCTCGACAGCAGCTGGATCAAGAACGGCGACTGGGCGCGGATCGAGGCGTGCAGTGCCGAGGCGATGGCGTTGCTGGACGCCAACTGAATTTGTTGTGTGCTTTACGGCTTATGGGGCGCTTGGTCGGCGCCCCTTTTTTTGCCTGGAATTCCTGTGTTACCTGTGCTGGCCCTTTCGCGGGTAAACCCGCTCCCACAGGGCACGCACCGTTCCGCAGAGCAGTGCAGTACCTGTGGGAGCGGGTTTACCCGCGAAAGGGCCGGCAAGGCCAACAAAAAAGCCCGCATCAAACGATGCGGGCTTTCTCATTCATCGCGCTCTGGCTCAGGCCGCCTTGGCTTCCTGCTGGCTCAACGAGCGGTTCAGTGCGCTGAACAGCGCCTTGAAGCTGGCGGTGGTGATGTTTTCATCGATACCCACACCATGCACCGGACGGCCACCGGCTACGCGCAATTCAATGTAGGCAGCAGCCTTGGCATTGGTGCCTGCGCCAATGGCATGCTCGTTGTAGTCCATGATCTCCACCGAGATCGGCAGGCCGGCCACCAAGGCTTCCAGGGCACCATTGCCCTTGCCGCGCCAGTGCAGGGTGGTTTCGCCTTCACCGGCCACTTCCACTTCCACGGCGCTGTGGCCGTTTTCTTCCTGCAGGCGGTGGCTGACCAGCGCGTACGGCGCGTTGGCCTGGAGGTATTCTTTGTGCAGCAGGCTGTAGATCTGCTGGGCGGTCATTTCCAGGCCCAGGCGGTCGGTTTCACCCTGGACGACCTGGCTGAATTCGATCTGCATGCGGCGTGGCAGGCTGATGCCGTATTCCTGCTCGAGCAGGTAGGTGATGCCGCCTTTGCCCGACTGGCTGTTGACGCGGATGACCGCCTCGTAGCTGCGGCCGATGTCGGCCGGGTCGATTGGCAGGTACGGCACTTCCCAAAGCTCGCCTTCCTGCTGCTTGGCGAAGCCTTTGCGGATGGCGTCCTGGTGCGATCCGGAGAATGCGGTGTGGACCAGATCGCCCACATACGGGTGACGTGGGTGCACCGGCAACTGGTTGCACTCTTCGACCACTTTGCGCACGCCGTCGATGTCGGAGAAGTCCAGCAACGGGTCGATGCCTTGGGTGTAGAGGTTCAGTGCCAAGGTCACCAGGTCGACGTTACCGGTACGCTCGCCGTTGCCGAACAGGCAGCCTTCGGCGCGGTCGGCACCCGCCATCAGGCCCAGTTCGGTGGCGGCGATGCCGGTGCCGCGGTCGTTGTGGCAGTGCAGGCTGATGATCACGCTGTCGCGACGGCTGACGTTGCGGCAGAACCACTCGATCTGGTCGGCGTAGATGTTCGGCGTAGACACTTCCACCGTGGCCGGCAGGTTGAGGATGATCTTATGCTCAGGCGTCGGGTTCCACACCTCGATGACTGCGTCACAGACTTCCTTGGCGAACTCCATTTCGGTGGCGCTGAAGGTTTCTGGCGAGTACTGGAAGGTCCACTGGGTTTCCGGCTGCTGGGCAGCGTACTTGACGAACAGCTTGGCCGCGTTCACCGCGATGTCCTTCACGCCTTGCTTGTCCTGGTTGAAGACGATGCGGCGGAACGACGGGCTGGTGGCGTTGTACAGGTGGACGATGGCTTTCTTGGCACCGCGCAGCGACTCGAAGGTTCGGGCGATCAGGTCTTCACGCGCCTGGGTGAGCACCTGGATAGTGGTGTCATCCGGAATATGGCCGTCTTGAATGAGGGTACGCACGAAGTCGAAGTCGGTTTGCGAGGCAGACGGGAACGAGGCTTCGATTTCCTTCACGCCCACCTGCACCAGGGTCTTCCAGAAGCGCAGTTTCTTCTCCGAATCCATCGGCTCGATCAGCGACTGGTTGCCATCACGCAGGTCGGAGCTGCACCAGATCGGCGCGGCAGTGATGGTCTTCGAGGGCCAGGTGCGGTCAGGCAGGTCGATGGTCGGGAAAGCGCGGTACTTCTTCGAAGGGTCTTTGAGCATGGTCATGGAAGCAATCCTTTTGTGTGCGGCCGAGATCGGGCCTGCCGAGCGATAACGAGATGAAGAGGCGAGGCGACACGATTCAACCTGGTAGTCGGGCGCTGACCAGGCAGAGGCTGCGATGTTGTCGGAGCAGGATGAGGGTGCTGAAGGTTTTCATGCCCTCAAACTTAACCAGTGGGGTGGGGGATGGCAAGCGTTCGAGGAAAATTGAGAGGAATGCTTAAAAAAAGTTCTTGTGCGAGATTTTATCGCTGGAATTTTCTGAATGATTATTGAATGTTGCGCGGTATTTTTCGATTGCGCAACACGGCGGAATTGATGTCGGCAGTGCTGGCCTCTTCGCGGGCTTGCCCGCTCCGCAGGTACAGCGCGGCCTTCGAGAGCGGCGCAATACCGGTGGGAGCGGGCATGCCCGCGAAGCAGGCGCCGCCGATACTAGGGCTGGAACGCCCCAATGAATATCGCCGGATCCACCCGCGCGTCATTCAGGCTGACGTTCCAGTGCATATGCGGCCCGGTCGCCCGCCCGGTGGAGCCCACACGCCCGACCACCTCGCCACGACGCAGCTGCTGCCCCTCCTGCACATCGATCTTCGACATGTGGCAGAACATGCTGATGAAGCCCTGCCCATGGTCGACGAACACTGTGCGGCCATTGAAGAAGTAGTCCCCCACCAGAATCACCTTGCCATTGGCCGGGGTCTTGATTGGCGTGCCCGCCGGCACCGCGAAGTCCAGCCCGGCATGCGGGTTGCGTTCTTCGCCATTGAAGAAGCGGCGCACGCCAAACTTGCTCGACAGCGGGCCGTTGACCGGCTTGTCGAGGATCAGGTTGCTCGGCAGGCTCGGGCTGAAACTGCGGTAGGCCTTGATCTGCTCGGCCAGTTCGCGGTCGATGCGCTTGAGGTCGGCCGGGTTCGGGTTGACCTGGCGGGTGTTCTTCAGGGTGATGCGCTGCTCGGGGTATTTCTTGCTCCCCACGCTGAAAGGCAGCGTGCGACCGCCCTGGTTCAAAGTGGCAGTGCCGGGCTTCTGGGTCAGCGGGATGCCGACGATGGCCAGCCAGGTATCCTGCTCCTTCACCACCAGCACCGGCTTGCCGTCGAAGCGGGCACTGGGCGCGCTGGCGGCGGGGCCCAGGTCGACCACCGCCACGCCGCCGGGCACCGGCTTATTCAATGTGCGGGTGATGTAGCTGGCCTGAGCGCCGCCGGCCAGCAGCAACAGGGAAAGGGCAAGCAGGGGCGCAAGCAGGCGGGGCATGTGTCAGTCCAGTAGTGAGAGGGTGACCGGGGTCAGGTGGTTGTCTTCGACCCGCACCAGCAGCTCGCCTTCGTTCAGGCGAGCGGTCAGGCGCTGGCCGTTGCGGGTCTGTTCGGCGCTGCGGATGGCCTGGCCTTGTTCATCCAGCAAAATGCTGTAGCCGCGGGCGAGGGTGGCCAGCGGGCTGACCACCTGCAAGGTTTGCAACTGAGCCTGGAAGCGCTGGCGGCGATCTTTGAGCACGTCGCGCATGGCCCGTGGCAGGCGCTCGGCCAGGCTGTCCAGGCGCTGACTCAGCAGTTTCAGGGTACGCCCCGGATGCTGTGCGGCCAAGCGCGTCTCCAGGCGTGCCAGGCGTTCGCGGCGCTGGTTGAGGCTGAGCATGAAGGCGCGGCGCAGATGCATGTCCAGGTCGTCCAGGCGCTGGGCCTGCTGGCGCAAACGCTCGCCCGGGTGGCGCAGGCGCCGGGCCAGGGAATCCAGGCGCAGGCGGTCGTGGGTCAGGCGGTTCTGCATGCGCAGCAGCAGGCGCCGTTGCAGGCCATCCAGGCGTTGCTGCAGGCCACTGTTGTCGGGGGCCAGCAGTTCGGCGGCAGCAGACGGTGTGGGCGCGCGCACGTCAGCGACAAAGTCGCTGATCGACACATCGGTTTCATGGCCCACGGCGCTGACAATCGGCGTGACGCAGGCGGCAACCGCACGCGCCACGGCTTCTTCGTTGAAACACCACAGGTCTTCCAGCGAGCCGCCTCCGCGGGCCAGGATCAGCGCATCGAAACCGAGGCTGTCGGCGAGGCGGATGGCACGCACGATCTGCGCGATGGCCTCGCGCCCCTGTACCGCTGTCGGGATCAGGTTCAGCTCTACCTGGGGGGCACGGCGGCCGAACACACTGATGATGTCGCGGATCACTGCACCGGTGGGTGACGTGATGATGCCGATGCGCTGTGGGTGGGCCGGTAGCGGCTTCTTGCGTTCGGCGCTGAACAGCCCCTCGGCACCGAGCTTTTCCTTGAGGGCTTCGAATGCCAGGCGAAGTGCGCCATCGCCGGCCGGCTCGACGGTGTCGAGAATCAGCTGGTAGTCGCCACGCCCCTCGAACAGTGAAACCTTGCCGCGCACACGAACGGCAAGGCCATCTCGCAGGGCTTGGCGTACGCGGGTGGCATTCTGCCGGAACAATGCACAGCGCACCTGAGCGCCGCTGTCCTTGAGGGTGAAGTACATGTGGCCGGACGCGGGGCGGGCGAGGTTGGAAATCTCGCCTTCCACCCACACGCTGCGGAACACGTCTTCCAGCAGCACGCGGGCGCGGCCGTTGAGTTGGCTGACGGTAAGGACCTCACGGTCCAGGCCGAGTCGTTCGAAGGGGTCTTTGATCATGGCGGGCATCATAAAGGACATCGGCCCCGGTTGTCTGTCCCGGCCCTATCGCCTTCACGAACTGGCGCACCATCTGCCCTACGTCACGTCGGCAAGCCAGCGCTACGGTGCTCTCGCAGCCCCCTTCCAGCGCCACGAAACTGACCGAAGCCGGCGCAATTTCACGCATGCACGCTGGCAGTAACGCCACCCCGAAACCCGCCTGAATCAGCTGCAATTGCGTAGTTTTGCGCGACAGCACCTGCGCCGCGCGCGGAAAGAAGCCGGCCGCCATGCACAACGAAGCCGACAGGTAACTCAGCCCGCCACGGTCCCGGTGCGGGATGGAAATAAAGCGTTCTTCCCTCAATTGCTCCAGTTGAACGTGCGGCGCGTTGGCCAATGGGTGCTCAGCAGCGACCGCCAGCAACAGCGGTTCGCTGAACAGTTCATGCAGCACCACGCCTTCGTGCTGGCGCAGCACCGGCAAGCGCAGCAGGCCGATATCCAGCCGCCCCCCCGCAATATCCTCCAACTGGGCCTCCGACGACTGCTGCGCGATCTCCAGCGAAACCCCCGGGTTTTCCCGCAGATAGTCCCCCAGGCGAGCCAGCAACGGGCCGATCAGCGGCACGGTGCTGGAATGGTTCAGGCGCAGGCTGCCCTGCAACCCCTCGCCAATGTCGCGCGTAACGCGCTCTGCTTGCGCCAGGTCGGCCAGCAAGCGGCGAGCCCGTTCGAGAAAGGCCTGCCCGGCTAGCGTCAGGCGTGGCAGGCGTGCTGTGCGTTCGAACAGTGGCGTGCCCAGTTGCTGCTCCAGCTCCTTGATCTGCCGGCTTAGCGCCGATTGTGCGATGTATAGCCGTTCGGCGGCGCCGCTGAAGCTGCCACACTCGGCAATTTCCACGAAGTAACGCAACTGGCGGATCGACGTCATGTCATGCCTTTTCAAGATAGCTATGGCGATAAAGGCATATTAGTCGGCATTGCTCATGGCTGGCTAACCTTGGCCTGTCTTTTCAGGAACTGCCGCCATGCTTGCCCAACTGTCGTTTTCCGGCCTTGACTGGCTGCCCATCCTGTTCGGTGTCGGTGCCGCCTACATCGTTTTTGGCATCGCCGGTTTCGGCACGGCGCTGGTGGCCGGCCCTGTGCTGATCCACTTCATGCCGTTGTCACGCATCATTCCGCTGTTGGTGCTGCTGGACTTCGTTGCCGCGTTTGGCAACCTGCTGCCATCGCGCCGGGACGTGGTGCGCAGCGAGTTGCTGCGGCTGCTGCCGTTCATGGCGCTGGGCTGCGCGCTGGGCGTGGTATTTCTTCTGCAACTGAAATCCGACCTTTTGCTGCTGCTGATGGGCTTGTTCGTCACGGCCTACGCGCTTTACGGGTTGGCGGTGAAGGTGCGGCCGGCCCGGTTGTCTGGCGTGTGGGCGGTGCCGATGGGTACGGCAGGTGGTTTGTTCGGTGCGCTATTTGGCAGCGGCGGTTTCTTGTACGCCCTTTACCTGAGCGCACGGCTGGAGGTAAAGGAGCAGGTTCGTGCCACCCAGAGCGCGCTGATCAGTTGCAGCACGGTGGTGCGCCTGACGCTGTTCCTGGTCGCCGGTGTCTATGCCGACCAAAGCTTGCTGCTGCTTGCCGTCTGCTTGCTGCCGGTCATGTTCGTCGGCCTTTGGCTGGGGCGTAGGCTGACCCACCGGCTGTCCCGTGAGGCGTTTGTACGCTTGGTCACCTGGCTGGTGCTGGCCAGCGGGTTGGCGTTGATCGGTCGCTACCTGAGCGCCTGAGCGGTAGAATTGCGTCATTACCGCAGTTTTTCAGGCTTTTCCCGTTCATGAACACCCAGAGCATCATCGTTCCCAAGCTGTCCACCGTCCCGGTGCATGAAGCCCGCGCCCGCGCCATCCTGCGCTGGCTGGTGCGCGAAAAGGTCGTCGAGGAGCAACTGACCACCTGTGGCCGCACCGGCAACCGCATGGGGCATGCCTTGGCTGCAGGCGCGCGCAAAGTGGCCCTGCACCCGGAAAAACTGCCCTTCGGCCAGCAGGTCAACGGCCTGGAAGTGATGCTCAAGCGCTGCATCTATACCCCGACCGATGGCTTTCTTGAAGAAGCCGGTTGCCCGGAATGCCGGCGCGAAGTGGGCGAGCCGCTGTTCGAAAGCCTGGAAGAGTGGATGCCGGGGGTAAGTGACAACTTCACCTGCCCGTTGTGCGGCTTCGAAGATGACATCAATGGCTTCATTTACCTGCAGCCATGTGCCTTTTCCAACCTGGGGTTCATCTTCAACAACTGGGGCGAGGCCGGGTTCACCCAGGCCTTTCTCGACAGCTTCGCCGACTGGCTCGACCAGCCGGTGGCCGTGGTGCAGGTAAAACTGCCACAAGGCTGACCGAAGGCCCTTATTTTGCATTGAGCGGCGCGCCGTGCATGAGTATAATGGCGCGCTTCCATTTTTCCCGCCCGGGAGCCCCCGCGATGCTGCGTATCAGCCAAGAAGCCCTGACCTTCGACGATATCCTCCTTGTACCTGGTTATTCCGAGGTACTGCCCAATGAAGTCAGTCTCAAGACCCGTTTGACCCGTGGCATCGAGCTGAACATTCCGCTGGTTTCCGCCGCCATGGATACCGTGACCGAAGCGCGCCTGGCCATTGCCATGGCCCAGGAAGGCGGTATCGGCATCATCCACAAGAACATGACCATCGAACAGCAGGCCGGCGAAGTGCGCAAGGTCAAGAAGTTCGAGGCTGGCGTGGTCAAGGACCCGATCACCATCGAGGCCGACGCCACCGTGCGCGACCTGTTCGACCTGACCCGCCTGAATAACATCTCCGGCGTACCGGTGCTGGCGAACGGCGACCTGGTCGGCATCGTCACTTCCCGTGACGTGCGCTTCGAAACCCGCCTGGACGCCAAGGTCCGCGACGTGATGACGCCAAAAGAGCGTCTGGTCACCGTCCGCGAAGGCGCCGACAAGAACGAAGTGCGCGAGCTGCTGCACAAGCACCGCCTGGAAAAGGTCCTGATCGTTGACGACAAGTTCAACCTCAAGGGCATGATGACCGTCAAGGACATCGAAAAAGCCAAGGCCTACCCGCTGGCCAGCAAGGACGACCAAGGTCGCCTGCGCGTTGGCGCTGCGGTCGGCACCGGCAAGGACACCGGCGAGCGCGTTGCTGCCCTGGTAGCCGCTGGCGTTGACGTGGTGGTTGTCGACACCGCCCACGGCCACTCCAAAGGTGTGATCGACCGCGTTCGCTGGGTAAAAGAAACCTACCCGCAAGTGCAGGTTATCGGCGGCAACATCGCCACCGGCGCCGCTGCCAAGGCCCTGGCCGAAGCGGGCGCTGATGCCGTCAAGGTCGGTATCGGCCCAGGTTCCATCTGCACCACCCGTATCGTTGCCGGTGTCGGCGTGCCGCAAATCAGCGCCATTGCCAACGTTGCCGCCGCACTGGAAGGCACTGGCGTGCCACTGATCGCCGACGGCGGTATCCGCTTCTCCGGTGACCTGTCCAAGGCCATCGTTGCCGGTGCTTCCTGCGTGATGATGGGTTCGATGTTCGCCGGTACCGAAGAGGCTCCGGGTGAAGTCGAGCTGTTCCAGGGCCGTTCCTACAAGGCCTACCGTGGCATGGGCTCGCTGGGTGCCATGGCACAGGCGCAAGGCTCGTCCGACCGTTACTTCCAGGACTCCTCGGCCGGCGCCGAGAAGCTGGTACCGGAAGGCATCGAAGGCCGCGTACCTTATAAAGGCGCCCTGGCCGCGATCATCCACCAGCTGATGGGCGGCCTGCGTTCGTCCATGGGCTACACCGGCAGCGCAACCATCGAAGAGATGCGCACCAAGCCGGAATTCGTGCGCATCACCGGTGCCGGCATGGCCGAGTCCCACGTGCATGACGTGCAGATCACCAAAGAAGCCCCTAACTACCGCGTAGGCTGAGGCTTCCAGCAATATAAGCATGCGGGGCTGTCACGACAGCCCCGCGTCGTTTCCGATTTCCACTGACGAGATTGAGTCATGGCCCTCGACATTCACGCTCACCGCATCCTGATCCTCGATTTCGGTTCCCAGTACACCCAGCTGATCGCCCGCCGCGTGCGCGAAATCGGCGTGTACTGCGAACTGCACCCGTTCGACATGGACGATGAAGCGATCCGCGAATTCAATCCGCGCGGCATCATCCTCGCCGGCGGCCCCGAGTCGGTCCACGAAGCCAACAGCCCACGCGCTCCGCAGGCCGTGTTCGACCTGAACGTACCGGTGCTGGGCATCTGCTACGGCATGCAGACCATGGCCGAGCAGATGGGCGGCAAGGTAGAAGGTTCCGACCTGCGTGAATTCGGTTATGCCCGCGTAGACGTAGTCGGCAAGAGCCGCCTGCTCGACGGCATCGAAGACCACGTTGACGACGACGGCGTACTGGGCCTGGACGTGTGGATGAGCCACGGCGACAAGGTTACCCAGATGCCGGGCAACTTCCACGTACTGGCCAGCACCCCAAGCTGCCCGATCGCCGGCATGTTCGACGATGCCCGTGGCTACTACGGCGTGCAGTTCCACCCGGAAGTGACCCACACCAAACAAGGCGGTCGCATCCTGTCCCGCTTCGTGCAGGACATCTGCGGCTGTGAAGCCCTGTGGACCCCGTCCAACATCGTCGAAGACGCCATCGCCCAGGTGCGTGAGCAAGTCGGTTCGGCCAACGTCCTGCTGGGCCTGTCCGGCGGTGTCGACAGCTCGGTGGTTGCCGCGCTGCTGCACCGCGCCATCGGTGACCAGCTGACCTGCGTATTCGTCGACAACGGCCTGCTGCGCCTGCACGAAGGCGATCAGGTGATGGCCATGTTCAAAGAGAACATGGGCGTCAAAGTGATCCGCGCCGATGCTGAAAAGCAGTTCCTCGACAACCTGGAAGGCGAAGCCGACCCGGAGAAGAAGCGCAAGATCATCGGCCGCACCTTCATCGACATCTTCGATGCCGAAGCCAGCAAGCTGGAAAACATCCAGTTCCTCGCTCAGGGCACCATCTACCCGGACGTGATCGAGTCGGCTGGCGCCAAGAGCGGCAAGGCCCACGTGATCAAGTCGCACCACAACGTGGGCGGCCTGCCGGAAGAGATGAACCTCAAGCTGGTCGAGCCGCTGCGTGAACTGTTCAAGGACGAAGTGCGCAAGATCGGCCTGGAACTGGGCCTGCCGTACGACATGGTCTACCGCCACCCGTTCCCGGGCCCGGGCCTGGGTGTGCGCATCCTGGGTGAAGTGAAGAAGGAATACGCCGACATCCTGCGTCGTGCCGACCACATCTTCATAGAAGAACTGCGCAAGGCCGACTGGTACCACAAGACCAGCCAGGCGTTCGTGGTGTTCCAGCCGGTCAAGTCGGTTGGCGTCGTTGGCGACGGCCGTCGCTACGCCTGGGTCGTGGCCCTGCGTGCCGTCGAGACCGTGGACTTCATGACCGCGCGCTGGGCGCACCTGCCGTACGAACTGCTGGAAACCGTCAGCGGCCGTATCATCAACGAAATCGACGGTATCTCCCGCGTTACCTACGACGTGTCGAGCAAGCCGCCGGCGACTATCGAGTGGGAATGATCCCGCGCCAATAGCCGGAAACACCCAAAAGCCCGCTTGAATGCGGGCTTTTGCATTTCTTGGCGCTACATCGAACTGAGCTGCAGGATCTCGTCTCCCGCTTCATCCTGCTCACCTGTCGGTTTCCAGCCCAGATGACGATAGAAGCCATATGAGCGTACGTTCGGGTCGCTGGAGCAAGCCAGGAAGGGGTGTTCGAACCCCAGCTCCCGCAGCTGATCGACAACCCTCTGAAGCAAACGCTTGCCGGTTCCCTGGCCCTCGTATGCGGGTAGCAGGGCAAGTACGGTGACCTCGCCGCTGTCTTTATCGGCGAAGCAGTAGCCGACTATCTCATCAGCATTGCAAGCCACGAACCCAGGGGAGCACCCATCGCGAATGCCGCTGCTCCAGGTGTCGACGGTTATGCCTAGGGCGCGCAGGTCCTCTTCCGTGAACGCGTTTTCCCTGGTCAGGGCTCGGATGGCAATACAGGTTGCGGCGTCTTCAGGTACTGCAGGGCGAAAGGTAATGGCTGCCATGATGTCGGCCTGGCTGAATAAAAAACCATTGTGCGTGTACAACGGTTTGCCAATCTGTAAACAAGCGTAAGCACCAGGGACAGGGTGGCTTAGGCCATTAAAACAACAGTTCACTTAATCTTTCCTATTTGCAGGTGTATCGTATTCGCCCTTCATCGCCAGCCGCTGCTGGCAGCTTGATTGCGCAGAACACGAGGTACCCGCACCGATGTCCTTCACCCGTCGACAAATGCTCAAGGGCCTCACCGGCCTGGTTGTGGTTGGCCTGGGCGCCGGTGGCGCGGCGCGTTACTGGCTGGGCAAGGTCGAAGACGACAATGCCGGGCATGATTACGAGCTGATCGCCGCGCCGCTGGATGTCGAGCTGGTGCCGGGCTTCAAGACCGAGGCCTGGGCTTTCGGCCCTTCGGCACCAGGCACCGAGCTTCGCGCGCGTCAGGGCACCTGGCTGCGGGTACGCTTCATCAACCACCTGCCGGTGGAAACCACCATTCACTGGCACGGCATTCGCCTGCCGCTGGAAATGGACGGCGTGCCCTACGTCTCGCAACTGCCGGTCAAGCCGGGCGAGTATTTTGACTACAAGTTCCGCGTACCGGATGCCGGCAGCTACTGGTATCACCCGCATGTCAGCAGCTCTGAAGAGCTGGGGCGCGGCCTGGTCGGGCCGCTGATCGTCGAGGAGCGCGAGCCGACCGGCTTCCAGCATGAGCGCACCCTGAGCCTGAAGAACTGGCACGTGGACGAGCAGGGCGCCTGGCTGCCCTTCAGCATCCCGCGTGAGGCCGCGCGTAACGGCACCGCCGGGCGCTTGATCACCATCAATGGCCAGGCAGGCTCGGTCACCGAGCTGCCGGCCGGCCACGTGGTGCGGGTGCGTCTGCTGAACCTGGACAACACCTGGACTTACCGCCTCAACCTCAAGGGCAACTGTGAGGCCAAAATCTATGCCCTCGACGGCAACCCGGTGACCCCGCGCCCATTGGAAGACGAGTACTGGCTCGGCCCGGGCATGCGTATCTGCCTGGCCATCCGTATTCCCGAGGCGGGTGAGGAGATTTCCCTGCGAGACGGTTTCGTGCGCCTGGGCACCCTGCGTTCGGTGGCCAGCAACGACGTGCCGGGTGATTGGCCGCCAGCGCTGCCGCCCAACCCGATCGCCGAGCCGGACCTGGAGAATGCCGAAAAGCTCAACTTCAATTTCGAATGGGCGGCCAACGTCACTGTCACCCCTGACCCGGACAAGCCCTCGAGCATGTGGCAGATCAATGGCCAGGCCTGGGACATCACCGACAAGACCTGCGCCGACCGCCCCATCGCCACGTTGAAGAAGGGCAAGAGCTACATCTTCGAGCTGAAGAACATGACCCAGTACCAGCACCCGATCCACCTGCACGGCATGAGCTTCAAGGTGATTGGCTCCAATCGCCACGACATCAAGGAGCCGTGGTTCACCGATACCTACCTGCTGGGCAAGAACGAGCGCGCCCAGGTGGCCTTGGTGGCGGATAACCCGGGCACCTGGATGTTCCACTGCCACGTCATCGACCACATGGAAACCGGCCTGATGGCCGCGATCGCGGTGGTTTGATGCGCCCGCAGATCATCGATCGCAGCCGCGATCAGGAATTCATGCGCCTGGCACTGACATTGGCTGCGCAAGGCGCAACCATGGGGGAAGTGCCGGTGGGGGCAGTGCTGGTGCAGCATGGCCAGGTGATCGGCCAGGGCTTCAACCGGCCGATCATCGACAGCGACCCCAGTGCGCATGCCGAGATGGTGGCCATCCGCGCAGCGGCGAAGTCTGCCAGTAATTACCGGCTGCCCGGCAGCACCCTTTACGTGACCCTGGAGCCGTGCAGCATGTGTGCGGGGCTGATCGTGCATTCGCGGGTGATGCGCGTGGTGTTTGGCGCACTGGAGCCCAAGGCGGGGATCGTGCAGAGCCAAGGGCAGTTTTTCGGGCAGGGCTTCCTGAACCATCGGGTGATGGTGGAAGGTGGGGTGCTGGCTGAAGAGTGCGGGCAGATCCTCAGTGATTTCTTCAAGGCTCGCCGGGCCAAGTCTTAACCTGTACCGGCCTACATCGGCGGCGACTGATCTGCCGGCTTGTCCTTGTTCACCCCGGGCACATGCAGGTTGCCCTCGGCCACCTGGCCTTCGAGCTGCGGCTGGGTCACCCAGGTGAGGATGTCGTAGTAGCGGCGGATGTTGGCCACGAAGTGCACCGGCTCGCCGCCACGCGCATAGCCGTATTTGGTTTGGCGATACCACTGCTTCTGCGACAGGCGCGGCAGCATTTTCTTCACGTCCAGCCATTTGTTCGGGTTGAGCTTCTCGCGCTTGGCCAGGGTACGGGCGTCTTCCAGGTGGCCGCTGCCGACGTTATAGGCAGCCAGTGCGAACCAGGTGCGGTCCGGCTCCTGAATGCTGTCGTCCAGCTCTTCCTTGATCTTCATGAAGTATTTGGCGCCGCCCTGGATGCTCTGTTTCGGGTCCAGGCGGTTGGATACGCCCATGGCCTGGGCAGTGCGCTGGGTCAGCATCATCAAGCCGCGCACGCCGGTCTTGGAGGTAACCTCCGGCTGCCACATCGATTCCTGATAGCCGATAGCGGCCAGCAGGCGCCAGTCCACCTGCTCGACCTTGGCGTAGCTCTTGAAGTGCTTCTCGTACTTGGGCAAGCGTTGCTGCAGGTGCTGGGCGAAGGTGTAGGCGCCCACATAGCCCAACACGTCGACATGGCCGTAATAACGGTCTTTCAGGCGCTGCAGGGTGCCGTTCTTCTGCGCCTTGTCGAGAAATTCGTTGATCTCGTTGAGCAGGCTGTTGTCTTCGCCCGCAGCCACTGCCCAGCGCTGGTCACGGGTATCGCCCAGGTCGAAGGCAACCCGCACGTTAGGGAAGTACACCTGGTTCATCGCCAGCTCGTTAGAGTCGACCAGGGTCAGGTCGATCTGCCCTTCGTCGACCATGCGCAACAGGTCGACCACCTCGACGGCGTCGGACTCTTCGTATTGCAGGCCCGGGTACTGCTTCTTCAGCTCGGCCAGCTGGTCGGCATGGCTGCTGCCCTTCAGTACCATGATCTTCTTGCCGACCAGGCCCTTGGCGTCTGTGGGGCGCGGGCGGCCGTTGCGGTAGATGACCTGCGGGGTCACTTCCAGGTACGGGTGAGAGTATCTGACCTGGGCCTTGCGCCGCTCGCTGCTGACCAGACCGGCAGCGGCCAGCACCGGGCCGGAGGGCTTGCCGAGGGCGTCGTACAGCTCGTCGAGGTTGTCGGCGGTCTCGATCTGCAGCTTCACGCCGAGATCTTCGGCGAAATGCTGGACCAGCTCGTATTCGAAGCCGGTTTCGCCGTTGCGGTCCTGGAAGTAGGTGGCCGGGCTGTTGCGGGTGATGACGCGCAGCACGCCATCCTCCTTCACGCGCTCGAGGGTGCTGGGTTTTTCAACGCAGGCACCGAGCAGCAGAAAGAGTCCGGTTGCGAGAAGCCATTTGGCGCAACGCTGGCGCAAAGCAGTGTGGGCGAACATAGGTTGCAGTATACGCAAAGGACCGGCCCAACCATATCTCGACAACTGTTAGCTTGTCTGGTAGCGGTTTATGTGATGTGGGGGCGTGGCGGTGGATTGTGTTTGGGCCACCAAGTGCCTGCCGTGAGATGTGTGGCGCCAGGGAGATCGAGCGCCGCCCGCGCGGCGCATCGCGAGCTGCGCTCGCTCCTACGTTTGTTTAGGGCCAGTTACGCCTGTGGCAGGCGCGCGCGACCGCCTTGTTGGTACGACGCAATCTAACGGCATGCGCCAAGGCGTACGCGCGCAAATCCCCCTGGAATAATTGGCCCGGAACAAACGTAGGAGCGAGCGTAGCTCGCGATGCGCCGCGCGGGCGGCGCTCGATCTCATAGGCCATAAACCTCTTGAGGCGAGCACCCGAAATATTGACCCGAAAGTCCGGTTCCACCGCCCGGCAGCCGTGGCGTAGAGCGGGTGCCGAAAGCCATCGAATTAGGCTAGAATGCACGGCCTCTAAGCACACCCCTTCCTGAGGCTGTCCCGACGATGTTGATCCTGCGCGGCGCTCCTGCCCTTTCTGCCTTTCGCCACGGTAAATTACTCGAGCAACTGAGCCAGAAAGTCCCCGCTGTTACTGGTTTGTATGCCGAATTTGCCCATTTCGCCGATGTCGACGGCGAGCTGACCGCCGACCAGCAGCAGGTGCTGGGCCGTCTGCTCAAGTACGGCCCGAGCGTGCCGGTACAGGAGCCGACCGGTCGCCTGTTCCTGGTCGTACCGCGCCTGGGCACCATTTCGCCTTGGGCCAGCAAGGCCAGCGACATCGCCCACAACTGCGGCCTGCAGTCGATCCAGCGCCTGGAGCGCGGCATCGCTTACTACGTGGCCGGCACCCTGAGCGATGCTGATGCTGCCTTGATCGCCGCCGAGCTGCACGACCGCATGACCCAGCGGGTGCTGGCTCAGCTGGAGCAGGCGGCCGACATGTTCAGCCACGCCCAGCCCAAGCCGATGACCTCGGTCGACATCCTGGCCGGTGGCCGCGACGCCCTGGCCAAGGCCAACATCGACCTGGGCCTGGCCCTGGCCGAAGACGAGATCGACTACCTGGTCAATGCCTTCCAGGGCCTCAAGCGCAACCCGAACGACATCGAACTGATGATGTTCGCCCAGGCCAACTCCGAGCACTGCCGCCACAAAATCTTCAACGCCAGTTGGGACATTGACGGCCAGGCTCAGGAAAAGAGCCTGTTCGGCATGATCAAGAACACCTACCAGATGCACAACGAAGGCGTGCTGTCCGCCTACAAGGACAACGCCTCGGTCATCGTCGGTAACGTGGCTGGCCGTTTCTTCCCGAACCCTGAAACCCGCCAGTACGGCGCGGTGCAGGAGCCGGTGCACATCCTGATGAAGGTGGAAACCCACAACCACCCGACCGCCATCGCCCCGTTCTCTGGTGCCTCCACCGGCTCCGGCGGCGAAATCCGCGACGAAGGTGCTACCGGCCGTGGCGCCAAGCCCAAGGCTGGCCTCACCGGCTTCACCGTGTCCAACCTGCGCATTCCGGGCTTCGAGCAGCCATGGGAGCAGGCTTACGGCAAGCCTGAGCGCATCGTCGACGCCCTCGACATCATGATCGAAGGCCCTCTGGGTGGCGCGGCGTTCAACAACGAATTCGGTCGCCCGGCCCTGACCGGTTACTTCCGTACCTTCGAGCAGGCCATCAACACCCCGCACGGTGAAGAAGTGCGCGGCTACCACAAGCCGATCATGCTGGCCGGTGGCATGGGCAACATCCGTGAAGACCACGTGCAGAAGGGCGAGATCACTGTCGGCGCCAAGCTGATCGTGCTCGGCGGCCCGGCCATGCTGATCGGTCTGGGCGGCGGCGCCGCTTCGTCGGTGGCGACCGGTGCCAGCTCGGCAGACCTGGACTTCGCCTCGGTACAGCGCGAAAACCCTGAAATGGAGCGCCGTTGCCAGGAGGTCATCGACCGCTGCTGGCAGCTGGGCGACGCCAACCCGATCGCGTTCATCCACGACGTTGGCGCCGGCGGTATCTCCAACGCCTTCCCTGAGCTGGTCAACGACGGTGGTCGTGGTGGCCGCTTCGAACTGCGTAACGTGCCCAACGACGAGCCGGGCATGGCCCCGCACGAAATCTGGAGCAACGAATCGCAAGAGCGTTACGTACTGGCCGTCAGTGCCGTTGACTTCGACCGCTTCCAGGCCATCTGTGAGCGCGAGCGCTGCCCGTTCGCTGTAGTGGGTGAAGCGACTGAAGAGCAACACCTGACCGTCAGCGACAGCCACTTTGGCAACACCCCGGTGGACATGCCGCTTGACGTGCTGCTGGGTAAACCGCCACGCATGCACCGTTCGGTTACCCGCGAAGCCGAGCTGGGCGATGACTTCGACCCGAGCAAGCTGGACCTGGACAACGCCGTCCAGCGCGTTCTTAGCCACCCGGCCGTGGCCAGCAAGAGCTTCCTGATCACCATCGGCGACCGCACCATCACCGGCCTGGTTGCCCGCGACCAGATGGTCGGCCCGTGGCAGGTACCGGTGGCTGACTGCGCCGTCACCGCCACCAGCTTCGACGTCTACACCGGTGAAGCCATGGCCATGGGTGAGCGCACCCCGCTGGCACTGCTGGATGCCCCGGCGTCTGGCCGCATGGCCATCGGCGAAACCCTGACCAACCTGGCCGCTTCGCGCATCGAAAAGCTGTCCGACATCAAACTGTCGGCCAACTGGATGTCCGCTGCTGGTCACCCGGGTGAAGACGCCCGCCTGTACGACACCGTCAAGGCTGTCGGCATGGAGCTGTGCCCGGAGCTGGGCATTACCATTCCGGTCGGCAAAGACTCGATGTCGATGAAGACCAAGTGGAGCGATGAGGGCGTCGAGAAGAGCGTTACCTCGCCAATGTCGCTGATCATCACCGGCTTCGCCCCGGTCACCGACATCCGCAAAACCCTGACCCCGCAACTGCGCATGGACAAGGGCGAGACCGACCTGATTCTGATCGACCTGGGCCGTGGCAAGAACCGCATGGGCGCCTCGATCCTGGCTCAGACCTACGGCAAGATCGCTGCCCAGGCACCGGACGTCGACGACGCTGAAGACCTCAAGGCCTTCTTCGCGGTCATCCAGGGCCTGAACGCCGACGGCCACCTGCTGGCCTACCACGACCGTTCCGACGGCGGCCTGGTCACCACCGTGCTGGAAATGGCCTTCGCCGGCCATTGCGGCCTCGACCTGCACCTCGACCCGCTGACCGACAGCAAGGGCGATGTACCGGCCATCCTCTTCAACGAAGAGCTGGGCGCAGTCATCCAGGTTCGCCAGGATGCCACTCCGGACGTACTCGCACAGTTCAGCGCTGCTGGTCTGGGCGAAGGTTGCGTCGCGGTGATCGGCAAGCCGGTCAACAACGGTGAAGTGTCCATCAGCCTGAACGGCGAAGTGCTGTTCGACGACGACCGCCGCATGCTGCAGCGTCAGTGGGCCGAAACCAGCTACCAGATCCAGCGCCTGCGCGACAACGCCGACTGTGCCGACCAGGAATTCGACCTGTTGCTGGAAGAAGACAACCCGGGCCTGTCGGTGAAGCTGGGCTTCGACGTCAACGACGACATCGCCGCACCGTACATCAAGAAGGGCGTGCGCCCGCAAGTGGCCATCCTGCGCGAGCAGGGTGTCAACGGCCAGGTCGAAATGGCTGCTGCCTTCGACCGCGCCGGCTTCGCCGCGATCGACGTGCACATGAGCGACATCCTCGCTGGCCGTGTCGACTTCGAAGCCTTCAAGGGCCTGGTCGCCTGCGGTGGTTTCTCGTACGGTGACGTACTGGGTGCCGGCGAAGGCTGGGCCAAGTCGGCGCTGTTCAACGCCCGTGCCCGTGACGCCTTCCAGGCCTTCTTCGAGCGTACCGACAGCTTCGCCCTGGGCGTGTGCAACGGTTGCCAGATGATGTCCAACCTGCACGAGCTGATCCCGGGCACCGAGTACTGGCCGCACTTCGTGCGTAACCGCTCGGAGCAGTTCGAAGCCCGTGTGGCCATGGTCGAGGTGCAGAAGTCCAACTCGATCTTCCTGCAGGGCATGGCCGGTTCGCGCATGCCGATCGCCATCGCCCACGGCGAAGGCCACGCCGAGTTCGCCAACGAAGCGGCACTGCTGGAAGCCGACGTGTCCGGTTGCGTGGCCCTGCGCTACGTCGACAACCACGGCAAGGTCACCGAAGCCTACCCGGCTAACCCGAACGGCTCGCCGCGTGGTATCACCGGCCTTACCAGCCGCGACGGCCGCGTGACCATCATGATGCCGCACCCGGAGCGTATGTTCCGCGCCGTGCAAAACTCCTGGCGCCCGGACGAGTGGCAGGAAGATGCCGCGCTGATGCGTATGTTCCGCAACGCACGGGTGTGGGTGAACTAAGGCGTGTACAAGCTCGCCTTCTTCGTCCCCGCCAGCCATGTCGAAGTGGTCAAGGCCGCCGTATTCGCCGCCGGTGGCGGGCGCATCGGTGACTATGACCACTGCGCCTGGCAAACCCTGGGCCAGGGCCAGTTTCGCCCGTTGGACGGCAGCCAGCCGTTCCTCGGGCAAGCAGGCCAGGTTGAGGTGGTAGAGGAATGGAAGGTGGAGCTGGTGGTGGCGGACGACCTGATTGTTCAGGTCGTCGCTGCGCTCAAGCAGAGCCACCCGTACGAAACGCCAGCCTATGAAGTCTGGCGGCTCGCCGAGTTCTAGACCGCATCAAGGCTCTTCGCGGGCAAGCCCGCGAAGAGGCCCTACAATCCAGCCACAAAGTCCTTGCAAGGCTCCGGCCGCTTCAACCACGCACAAGCCAGCAACCCCACCTCGAACAACACCCACATCGGCACCGCCAGCATCGTCTGCGAAAACACATCCGGCGGCGTCAATATCATTCCCACCACAAAGCATCCGACGATCACGTAGGGCCTGCTGCGCCGCAATGTGGCCACATCCGCCAACCCCACCCAGACCACGATAAACGTCGCCACCGGGATCTCGAACGCCAGCCCGAACGCCAAAAACAGCGCCAGGATAAAGTCCAGGTACTGGCTGATGTCGGTCATCATCGCCACGCCGTCCGGCGTCACGCTGGCAAAAAAGCCGAACATCATCGGGAACACCAGGAAGAACGCGAAGGCCATGCCGGCATAGAACAGCACGATGCTCGACACCAGCAGCGGCAGGGCAATGCGCCGCTCACGGCGGTACAGCCCCGGCGCCAGAAAACCCCAGGCCTGGTGCAGCAGCAGCGGCATGGCCACGAACAGCGCACACATCGCGGTCAGCTTGAACGGTGTCAGAAACGGCGAGGTGACGCTGGTAGCGATCATGCTCGCGCCTTCTGGCAAAAAGCGCCGCAGCGGTTCGGAAATGAGCGTGTACAGCGTTTGCGCAAAGGGGAACAGGCCAGCGAACACCAGCGCCACCAACGCCAGGCAACGCACCAGGCGTTTGCGCAGGTCGCGCAGGTGTTCGGTCAACGGCATGCTGGCCGCCGGGTCCATGGCAATACTCATGAGGCATTTTCCTTGGGCAGGGCGACCGTGGCTGCATCATTGGCCGGCTCCGCGTTCAAACTTATGCCTTGTCGGATCTCCTGCTCCAGGCGCTGTAATGGGGCGCTGTCGAGGTTCGGCATGTCGATTTCGCGTTCTACCTGCGTGCGTAAGGCGTGCATGGCCCGGCGCGCCTGGCCCAGCCCGCGCCCCAGGGTACGCGCCGCTACCGGCAGGCGTTCCGGGCCCAGCACCAGCAACGCGACAATGCCGACCAACAGCACCTCGCTGAAGCCTACCTCGAACATCAGGCCTGACGATCCGCTTGAGGCTGCTGAGTGGCCTGGCCGTTCAGCGGCGCCTGCTGCTGTACTTGTGCCTGGCCAGCGGCATTGACATCGTTGTCACCGCCCATGGATTTGCGAAACCCCTGGATCGCCTCACCCACATCGCTGCCCAGGCCCTTGAGGCGCTTGGTGCCAAACAGCAGGAATACGATCAGCAGTACGATCACCAGTTGCCAGATTCCAATGCCACCCATTGCGACCACTCCTGTAAGGTCATGAAAAGGAAGGCTAATCCTGCCTCGTGTAGATGACGTACACATGACGGACGGGCATTGCCATCTACCTGCAACACGCCGCGTGTTGACTGGCGTCTTTATTCTGCGAGCGAGGCACGCACGGATGGGTGGCAGGCAACAGCAGGGGGCGGCCCTGTTGATGGTGATGGTGGTGCTGGCAATGTTGGCGGCGGGTATGGCCTAGCTGGTGGAAGACGGCCGGCGCCAAGTGGATGAGGTGCGCCTGCTGCACCAGCGGGTACAGGCGCGGGCCATGGAGCAGGCCGGCCTGGCCTACGCCAAGCAAGCCCTGCGCGACCCCACCTGGCGGCTCAGCCCGTTGTTCTGGCAGGCCCTGCGTGGGCAGCCGTTGAACTATGACTTTGGCGCCGGGCAGGCGCAGTTGCGGGTGCGTGATCAGCACACCTGTTTTAACGTCAATGCGTTGCTAGGTGCTGATGGCGAGCGAGCCGAGCGTCAGTTGCGCTATTTGCTAGGCGACGACATGGCGGCAGAGCGACTGGTCGATGCGCTGGCCGACTGGCTCGACGCCGACAGCGATACCCGCCTGCAAGGCGCCGAAAGCGCCCAGTACCTGCGTCAGCAGCCGGCTCGGTTGGCGGCCAACCAGCCGATGCTCGACACCAGCGAACTGAACCTGCTGCTGGAGCCGGACGCCAGCCGGCAGAGTCGCTACCCGATGCTGTGTGCCTTGCCGCAGGTAACCGGCTGGCGCCTGAACGCCAATGCGCTTGGGCTGGAGCATCTGCCGCTGCTGGAGGCGTTGTATGAAGGGCGCTATTCGCGCTCGTTGCTCAGCCGCATCATCAGCGGGCGGCCGGCGTCGGGGTATGTGGATGCTGGGGCTTTGCGTCAGGCGCTGGGGGCGGTGGATGATGAAACGTTCGAGCGGCTGAGCGAAGGGTTGCTGCTGAACAGCGGGTATTTCCTGTTGCAGTTGTCGTTCGAGGAAGAAGGACGGGTGATACGCAGCGAGTTCCAGGTGGAGGCGCTGGGGGTGGTGCAATGGCATGCCCGAGTAACGGCGCAGCAGGTGAGGGTGCGTAGCCGGGAGCCGATGGCCTGGTAAGGCTTGAGATTGCCGGGGCTGCTTTGCAGCCCATCGCGACACAAGGCCGCTCCTACAAGGGATCGCGTACCCCCTGTAGGAACGGCCTTGTGTCGCGATAGGGCCGCATAGCGGCCCCCGGATCTATCAGGCAGTGCCGATCTCCCCGCCATCATCCCGCTGAATCACCACCGTCGAAGCCCGCGGCCGTACCGTGGCCCCCGCCGGCGTAGCATCGGTCGCCTTGTCGGTATACGGCCAGTTGCCCGGGTGCTGAATGTTCACGAACAGCGTCTTGTTGTCCGGGGTAAAGGTAATCCCGGTCACCTCACACTCATTCGGCCCAACGAAGAAGCGGCGCAGGTTCACCTGATTCTGCGCGTTCACCGGCACCTGCTTGCCACTGGTATCCACCAGGTCAGAAGGAATCACTGCCAGCAGCTGGTCGTTGGTGTAATCAGTGAGGGTGCTTTCACCGTTGTCAGTCTCGAACCACAGCACGCCACGGCTATCGAAGCTCATGCCGTCGGGGCTGGCGAACTGGTTCAGTTCGGTCAGACCGGAGCGGTTGATGTCGGCAGTACCGGCCGCGTTGGCGCCGAACACGAAGATGTCCCAGGTGAAGCTCAGCTGGTCGTCGCTGTCGTGCCAGCGAATGATGTGGCCATGGCGGTTCGGGCCGCGCGGGTTGGCCGCATCGACCTTTTCCGGGGTGCGCGCGCTGTTGTTGGTAAGGGTCAGGTATACATCGCCGTTCAGCGGGTTGACCGTGGTCCATTCCGGGCGGTCCATCGGCGTTGCGCCCACGGCATCGCCGGCGCCACGGGTGTTGAGGATGATGCCTGGCAAGTCACCATACAGCGCACCCAGGGTGCTGCCGTTAGTGGTAGCGGTGTTCACATCCAGCAGCAGCCATACGCCGGTGCCGTCGGCATTGAAGCGGGCCACGTAGAGCTTGCCCTGGTCAAGGTACTTGGCACCGGTGGCCAGGCGGTCGGCCGGGGTGGCGTCGGCGGCGTCCCACACGGCGGTGGACACCCACTTGTACAGGTACTCGTTGTTCGAGTCGTCACCCATGTACCACACCAGTGGCTTGCCGGCGACCGGCAGGCCTGGGGCGCAGCCCTCGTGGCGGAAACGGCCCAGTGCGGTGCGCTTGGTGGCCAGGGTGCTGCTGTTGTATGGGTCGATTTCGACGATGTAGCCGTAGGTGCTGGCTTCGTTGCGGTAGTCGTCGGTGGCGCTGGCGCCTTTGACGGTGACGTCGAAGCGGGCAAATTCGTCGGCCACCTCAGTGCTGTCGCCAGCTGCGGTTTCCCATTTGTACTGGCCGCTGGAGGTGCCCACGCCAATGCGGCGCTGGTCTTCGGGGCGGGTGCCCTTGTTGACGAAAATGCCTGGCCAGTTCTCTTCACAGGTCAAGTAGGTGCCCCACGGGGTGTAGCCGTTGCCGCAGTTATTGTTGGTGCCACGGCAATGGGTGCCGGCGGTGGAATACTTGGTCTTGACGTGGTCGGTACCGCGCAGCGGGCCGGTGATTTCCATGCGCGAGGCGGTGGTGAAGCGGCGGTTCAGCGGGTCGTTGTCGACCACCTGCCAGCGTCCGCTGACTTTCTGCAGGCGCACCACGCCAGCCCCGTGGGCGTTGATTTCCTTACGCACTTCTTCGACCGGACGCTTGCCGTTCACATCGGTGGTGGGGCCGGCCGGGTGCAGGGCGGCGGTGTCGATGTATTCGAAGTTGATCGCCAGCAAGCCATCTTCCGAGCTGCCGTTGATGGGGAAGAAGTGCATGCCGTCATGGTGCATGCCCATGGCATTGGCCTGGTCGGTCGAGGTGTTGCTGCCGTCAGACTTCCACGGGTTGCCGTTGCTGTTGATGGGCGTACCCCACGGCGCCAGCACATAGGCGCTGTAGCCGGCGGCCACCACGCAGGCGTCGGTGCGCGAGCCCGGGATGGACTGGAAGCCCAGCGCCAGTTTCGGTACCTCTGGTTCGGTAACAGGCGGCTCGGTCACCGGTGGCTCGGTGACCGGATCATCGTGATCGGAACCACCACCGTCGAAGCAGCCTGTCAGGCCGGTACCGGCGATCATGGCGATGGCGGCGCCCAGGCTGCCGCGCATCACGCTGCGGCGGCTGAGGTAGGCGTCCATGACGTTGGCCATCGGCAGGTTGCCGCTTTGGTTCCGGTCCAGGTTGTCGCCGGTATCTCGACTCATCAGGGTGTCCTTATGTTGGCTGAGTTAGAGGAAACCGCGACTGTAGTGCGCAAATATGATGATTCATTGGCAGAAATGTTAACGGGGTTTTAAAACGGTCCGCTCTTAGAACATTCGCTGACAGATCAATTTGGAATGACTGTCGGAATTCTGCCATCAAACTGTCATGCCAACGCCGCAACATCCGGAGCCCTGAATGAACATGGATAAGGATGGCGGGTTCGATGGCAAGCAGCATGCACAGGCGCGAAGTGATCAGCTGGATGGGTGTCGGGGCCATGGCCCCGCTGCTCGGCGCCTGTTCTGCTTTCCCGGCACAACAGGGCGGTAACGCCCACCTCGACCTGCTGTACGTGGCCGATACCCTCGATGCCCGCCAACCCGGCCAGGCGGTGGTGCCGGCGACTCGCCTGGGGCCGGTCAGCCACCTGGGCCGCGCGCCTTGGATGACCGGCAGCAGCGCCAGCCTGGCCTACCCGCAACTGGCGCCGTTGCTTGATGCCAGCCAGGCAAGTGCAGCCCACCTGGGCGGTTTTGCCGTGCTGGCGGCGTTGCTGGAGCAACTGCGGGCGGAGGCCGGAGCAGGTAATAGCCTGACCCTGGAAAACGGCCAAGGCTGGAATGGCAGTGGCCTAGCCTACCTGACTCAAGGTGAGAGCGGCGTTCAAGGCAGCCAGCTGCTGGGCAGTGAGGTGCGTGTCAGCAGCGATGAACGCGTGCTGTGGCCGCAGCGTAGCCATGGGCTGTATCGCCAGGCTAGCGCCATTACCTTGGGCGCCGGGCTGGCGGACGCGCAACGTCAGGCACTGGGGCTGGAGGCCTTGCACGTCTTCGAGCGCGGCGGTGCCCGCATTGCCGTGGTCGGCGTGACCGACCCTTACGCCCAGGACCAGAAAGCCTCCCTGAAACTGTGGTACCAATCATTACAACCCGTGTTCGAGCAAGCCCGGCGCGAAGCCGACCTGGTGGTGGCCATGGCCGACATAGGCACAGGCCCTGGCTTGTGGCTGGCCGAGCGGGTGCCGCAAATCGACGTGTTGTTGTGCGCCCGTGGCCAGGACCTGTGGCCGGCGCCGGTCGAGGTCACCCAGGCCAGTGGCCGGCGCGTGCCGGTGCTGTTCGCCGGTTGCCGGGGCAGCGGTGCGTTCCGCCTGCGTTGTCTGCGAGTGGCTGGCGCATGGCAATTCGATGGGCGTTTCTTCCCGGCGTTCGAACAGCAACTGTCACCCGCCGCGCAACTGCGGGTGGGGCAACTGCAGGCTACCTTGCGCCAGCAACGCGCCGGCCATGCGGCCTGGCTCGACCAACCGCTGGCCCTTGCGCCACAGGCTTTGTGGCGCCGCGACACCCGTGGTGGCAGCTGGGACCGCTTGCTGCATCAAGCGTTGGCCGATGACAGCAGCATGCCCGTGCTGCTGCCGGGCCTGCGCTATGACTACCCGCTGCCCGCGGGGGCCCCCATCACCCGCGAACACCTGATCAGCCTGACCGGTGGCTACCCGGCCCCGGTGGTCGAAGCGCCGGCCCGGCAGGTGGAGCAAGTACTGGAAAACGCCGCAGAGCAACTGTTCGGCGACCCGCTACTGCTGGACAACAGCCAAGACCTGCCACGCTGGCAGAGCCAGGCCTGGGGGGTCAGCTACAGCCCGCAAGGCAAGCGCATCACAGGGCTGGAGCCGGTGCAGGGCCTGTGCCGCACCTTTGGCCTGCAGTTTGAAAGCCAGGCGGGTGAGCCCCTGTGGCAGCGGGTTGAAGCCTGGCTCGCCCGTCAGGCACCCGGCTGGCAACTGGTGCCGTTGCAATGGCCAGACGTGCGCTATGTGCAGGGGCACCCGGGCTGGCACCCACGGCAGTTGGCTTCGTGACGTTCGCTTCGCGCCTGCTCTCGGGCGCAGGCCTGACCTTGGCAGGCTGGCTGGCCGCCCAGTGCGTGCTGCAACTGAGCCGCCAGCCACAACCGGCGACAGCACCTGCGGTGGCTGTCGGTCCGTTGCCTGGCCTGATGGTCGGTCACTGGCAGGCGCCCATCGACGACGGTGCAATCGCCATTACCCGCCTGCCACTGCAATACCTCGGGGGCCTGAAGGCAGAGCCACTGGCCTCCAGCGTGGTGGTGCTGCGCTACGGCGAGCAAGTACGCACGCTGGCGCGTGGCCAACGCCTGGCGCCGGGGATCGTGCTGCAGGACATCGACAGTGATGGCCTGATTTTCAACAACCAGGGGCGGCGCGAACGCCTGCCCTGGCCGCCACGCCCCGCCGTGACCGGCTTCAAGCGGCAAGGATGAACGATGCCTGTTAGATACTGCGTGGCGGCTGCGCTGAGCCTGGTGCTGTCCCTGGCCTGCGCCGAAGAGCCGGTGTTCGATGACAACGGTACGCCAATGTACGAGGTGAACTTCGTCGACACCGAACTGGGCGAGTTCATCGACAGCGTGTCGCGCATTACCGGTACCACGTTCATCGTCGACCCCCGGGTAAAGGGCAAAGTCACTGTGCGCACCGTCGACCTGCACGACGCCGATGCCATCTACGACATCTTCCTCGCGCAGTTGCGCGCCCAGGGCTATGCCACCGTCGACCTGCCCAACGGCAGCGTGAAGATCGTCCCCGACCAGGCCGCGCGCCTGGAACCGGTGCCGGTGGAGGCGGGCGGGCAGCAAGGCGAAGGTAGCGACAGCGTGGCTACCCGCGTATTCAATGTGCGCAACGCCGCCAACGAACAGGTGCTGGGCATCCTCAAACCCCTGATCGACCCACGCGTTGGGGTGATCACCCCGTACCCGGCAGCGCACCAGTTGGTGGTTACCGACTGGCGCAGCAACCTCGACCGCATCGGTAGCCTGCTGCGCCAGCTCGACCGCCCGCAAGAGGCGCCAAGCAATGGCAGCACCCAGGTGATCTACCTGCGCCATGCCAATGCCGGTGAAGTGGTCAAGGTACTGCGCGGGCTCAGCCAGGAAGGTGCGGTGCCGGCAGAAGGTGCGGGCGAAGGTGAGGGCAAGGACAGGCCCGTGGTGGCTACCAGTGGTGGCCCGGGCATTCGCCTTGAATACGAAGAAGGCACCAACGCTGTGGTGATGGTCGGCCCCGACAGCGAACTGGCTGCCTACCGCGCCATCGTCGAGCAGTTGGACATTCGCCGTGCCCAGGTGGTGGTAGAGGCGATCATCGCAGAGGTGTCCGATAGCAGCGCCCAGGAGCTGGGCGTGCAATGGCTGTTTGCCGACGAAAAGTTCGGCGCCGGCATCGTCAACTTCGGCAGCAACGGGGTGAACATCGCCAACATCGCCGGGGCGGCTGCCAGTGGCGACAACGAGGCGCTTGGTGACTTGTTGTCCGCCACTACCGGCGCCACGGCGGGCATTGGCCATTTCGGCGGCGGTTTCAACTTCGCCATGCTGGTCAATGCGCTAAAGGGCAAGAGTGGTTTCAACCTGCTGTCTACACCTACTTTGCTCACCTTGGACAACGCCGAGGCCTCCATCCTGGTCGGCCAGGAGGTGCCCTTTGTCACCGGTTCGGTCACACAGAACAACGCCAACCCGTACCAGACCATCGAACGTAAAGAGGTCGGGGTAAAGCTGCGCATCAAGCCGCAGATCAACGTCGACAACAGCGTGCGCCTGGACATTGTCCAGGAGGTGTCATCGATCGCCGAGTCCAGCGCGGCCAGCGATGTGATCACCAACAAGCGCGAGATCAAGACCAAGGTCATGGTCGAGGACAACGGCCTGGTGATCCTCGGCGGCCTGATCAGCGACGAACTGAGTACCAGCAACCAGCGCGTGCCGCTGCTTGGTGACATCCCTTACCTGGGCCGGCTGTTTCGCTCCGACGCCACCAAGAACACCAAGCAGAACCTGATGGTGTTCATCCGCCCGCGCATCTTGCGGGACGGGCCGAGCCTGGCCGGGCTTAGCGAAGACAAGTACCGCACCTTGCAGCAGACCACGCCGCTGCAACTGCCGGACTTGGCCGAGGGCACCCCTTTGTTGCAGGTATTCCCCGCCAGCCGGGCGCGCCTGGAAGGCGGTGACTGGTGATGCTGCCGTATCGCCAGGCACGGCAAAGCGGGGTGGCCATGGCCCCGGCGGCGGAGGGCTGGCAGCTGTGGCTACGGCGCGATGCCGACAGCGCCCAGTTGCAGGAGCTGCTGCGTGTACATGGCCAGCCCAGTGCGCTGGAATATCTGGAACCCGCCGTGTTCGACGAGCGCCTGGGCCAGTTGTATGAGGTGGGTGATGCCGCCACTGAAGCGCTGATCGAAGGCATCGGTGACCAGGTCGACCTGGACAGCCTGATGAGCGAGATGCCGCGCATCGAAGACCTGCTGGAAAGCGATGACGAAGCCCCGGTCATCCGCCTTATCAATGGCCTGTTCGGCCAGGCCCTGCGCCTGCGCGCCTCGGACATCCATATCGAAACCTTCGAGCAGAGCCTGGTGGTGCGCCTGCGGGTCGATGGGCACCTGCGCGAAGTGTTGCGCCCACCGCGAGCGCTGTCGGCCATGCTGGTATCACGGATCAAGGTCATGGCGCGTCTGGACATCGCCGAAAAACGCCAGCCCCAGGACGGCCGTATCACCTTGCGTGCAGCAGGCCGTGAAGTGGATGTGCGGGTTTCGACCTTGCCCGGCATTCATGGCGAGCGGGTAGTCTTGCGCGTGCTCGACAAGCAGGCCAGCCTGCTGGCGCTGGATAACCTGGGCATGCCGCCCGCCGTGTTACAGGGCCTGCGCAGTTGCCTGGCGCGCCCCAACGGCATCGTGCTGTCCACTGGCCCGACCGGCTCGGGCAAGACCACCACCCTGTACGCCAGCCTCAATAGCCTCAACGACGGCAGCCGCAATATCCTCACGGTCGAGGACCCCGTCGAATATGCCATCGCCGGCATTGGCCAGACAGCCATCAACCCGCGTGCCGGGCTGACGTTTGCCAGTGGCCTGCGCGCCATCCTGCGCCAGGACCCGGACGTGATCATGCTCGGTGAAATCCGCGACCAGGAAACCGCGCAGATCGCGGTACAGGCCAGCCTTACCGGCCATCTGGTGCTGTCCACCCTGCACACCAACAGCGCCGTGGGGGCGGTAACCCGTCTGCGTGACATGGGCATCGAGCCGTTCCTGATCGCCTCCTGCCTGCGTGGTGTGCTGGCCCAGCGCCTGGTACGGCGCTTGTGCCGTTGCGCCGTGTCGTACCCGCTGCAACCTGCCGAGCGTGAGCTGTGGCCAGAACTGGCGGCACTGGGCAGCAGCTACCACGCGGTGGGCTGCGAACAGTGCCAGGGCAGCGGTTATGCCGGGCGCCTGGGCCTGTACGAATTCATCGAGCTGGATGCCGGTTTGATCGGTCTGCTCTACGACGGCGCCAGTGAACTGGCCATGCAGGATTACCTGGCCGAGCGCCGCCAGAGCCTGGTGGCGATGGCCAGTGATTGCCTGGCGCGTGGCGAGACCAGCCTGGCCGAAGTGCTGCGTGTGGTGCAGGGCTAAGGCATGCCGACGTATCGCTACCAGGCCGTCGACCTCGCCGGCAAAGCGCACAAGGCCAGCCTGCAAGCCGACAGCGAGCGCCATGCACGCCAGTTGTTGCGCGAGAAGGGTCTGTTCGCCCGCCAGTTGCAGCGCCAGGAAGCCGGAGCCCGGCAAGCCAGGCGCCAGCGTTTAAGCCGTGCCCAGCTCTGTGAACTGACCCGCCAGCTGGCGACCCTTATCGGGGCTGGCATCCCCTTGGTCGACGCGCTGGCTACCCTTGAACGCCAACTGCGCCAGCCGGCCCTGCACAGTGTGCTGGTGGCCCTGCGTGGGTCGCTCGCCGAAGGCCTGGGCCTGGCCCGCAGCCTGGCGCGCCAGGGGGCGCCGTTCACGGGTTTGTATTGCGCACTGGTCGAGGCCGGCGAGCGTTCCGGGCGCCTGGCACAGGTGCTTACACGGTTGGCCGACCACCTGGAGCAGGTACAGCGCCAGCAACATAAAGCCCGTACTGCGCTGATCTACCCCACCGTATTGATGGGCGTGTCACTTGCCGTGGTCGTCGGCCTGATGACCTTCGTCGTGCCCAAACTCACCGAACAATTCGCCCACGCAGGGCAAAGCCTGCCGCTGATCACCTCGCTGCTGATCGGCCTGAGCCAGGGGCTGGTACACGCCGGGCCGTGGTTGTTGGGGGGGGCGTTGGTGCTTGGCGTGCTCGGCGGCTGGTTGCTGCGCAAGCCGCATTGGTGCTTGCGCCGCGACCAGTTGCTGCTGCGCCTGCCGCGCATCGGCAGCCTGCTGCAGGTGCTGGAAAGCGCCCGCCTGGCGCGAAGCCTGGCGATTCTCAGTGGCAGTGGCGTGGCCTTGCTCGAAGCCTTGCAAGTGGCCACCGAAACCGTCGGCAACCGGCGCATCCGGCTGGCCATGGAGCAGGTGCGCCAGCAAGTGCAGGGCGGTACCAGCCTGCACCGAGCGCTGGATGCCAGCCAGCAATTCCCGCCGCTACTGGTGAACATGGTCGGCAGCGGCGAGGCCAGCGGCACCCTGGCCGACATGCTCGAACGCGTGGCCGACGACCAGGAGCGCGGCTTTGCCCGCCAGGTGGATACCGCCATGGCGCTGTTCGAACCCCTGATGATCCTGGTGATGGGCGCCGTGGTGCTGTTCATCGTGCTGGCGGTGCTGTTGCCGATCATGCAACTCAACCAGGGCCTGCAACTGTGACGACAAGGAGCTTTGCCATGCTGCATCGACGCAACCGCCAGCGCGGTTTCACCCTCATGGAAATCATGGTGGTGATCTTCATCATTGGCCTGCTCATCGCCGTGGTCGCGCCCAGCGTGCTGGGCAACCAGGACAAGGCCATGAAACAGAAAGTGATGGCCGACCTGGCCACCTTGGAGCAGGCGCTGGACATGTACCGGCTGGACAACCTGCGCTTCCCCAGCAGCGAGCAGGGTCTGGCCGCCCTGGTGAAAAAGCCGAGCCAGGAACCACTGCCACGGGCCTGGCGAAGTGACGGTTATGTGCGCCGCCTGCCAGAAGACCCGTGGGGCACTCCGTACCAGTACCGCATGCCCGGTGAGCATGGTCGGGTGGATGTTTACTCGCTGGGTGCGGACGGCCTGCCGGGCGGTGAAGGCCAGGATGCCGACCTGGGTAACTGGGAACTGTAAAGGTGCGCCGTCAGCGGGGCTTCAGCCTGATCGAATTGCTGGTGGTGCTGGCCATCGCCGGCCTGATGACGGGCCTGGCGGTGGCCGGGCTTGGCAGCGGTCAAGCCAATGTCGACCAGGCGTTGCAGCGCCTGGCGGCGGAAACCCGAGCGCAGGCCGTGTTGGCCCGACATGCCGGGCAACTGCGCGGGCTGCGCTGGAATGGCCAGCATCCGGAGTTTGTGCGACGCGAGGGGAATGCCTGGGTCGTCGAAGCCGTTTCGATGGGCGACTGGCCCAAGGGCCTGCACCCGGACTGGCCCGCCAGCCCGCAGCCGCGCCTGATGTTCACGCCGCATGGCTGGGCACAGTCAGGCAGCGTGATCTGGCGCTGGGCCGATGGCAGCCAGCAATGGGCCTGGGGCCGCGATGGTCGCTTGCAGGTGGCGCCATGAAGCAATGTCAGCGTGGCTTCACCTTGCTGGAGGTGACCGTAGCCTTGGCGATCGCTGCTGTGTTGGCGGTGATCACCAGCCAGGTCCTGCGTCAGCGCTTGGCCGTGCAGGACAACCTGCAGCAGCATCGCCTTGGCCTGCTGTGTGCGCGTGAGCTGCAAACCCGCTTCGCCGTTGAGCAGTTCTGGCCTGCCGCCAATCAGGCTAACGGCGAGCTGAGCCAGGGCGGCCAGCCGTGCCATTGGCAACTGCACCTGAGCCGCACCGGCGTGCGTGACCTGCGCCGGGGCGAGCTGCAACTGTTCGCCGACCGTGACCAGCGCCTGCCGCTGGGCCAGTACACCGTGTTTCTGGAGCGCCCATGAAGCGCCGCCAGGCTGGCTTGACCCTGATCGAGCTGATGGTCGCCCTGGCCCTGACAGCCTTGCTCGGCATCATGCTCGCCGCTTTGGTCAACGGCTGGCTCCAGGTTCGCGAACACCTTCAGGTCACCAGCCAACAAACCTCGGTGCTGGACTTCTGCCTGGCCTTGGAGCGCCGCTTCGACAGCCCGGTGCTGCGCCGGGTCTATGACCAGCGCCTGCCCTTGGCCAGCCGCTGGCTGGACTGGCAACCGGCAAGCCACCAATTGCAATGGGTCGCCGCCACCGGCCTGCCAGAGGCCGAGGGCGGCTCGCGCCTGCAGCGCCAACGCTTGCGCTTTGAGGCCCGCGATCAACGCCTGCTGCTGGAAAGCTCGGCCGACCTGTACGCGGCCGCCGCCCCGCGCTGGATACAACGCGAACAGCTCGACCGTGTCAGCGGGATGAACGTTCTTTATTACCAGGGCGGCCGCTGGCTGACCTGGCCTTCCGACCAGCCCGCGCATCCCGGCCGTGGTGTGCGCCTGCAATTGCAGCGTGATGGAGCCCCCTATGTCTGCACGTTCGCCCTCCCGTGGGGGCGCTCATGAAATTTGAATGGCGGCGACGAACGCCGGCTCAGCCGTGGTTGTTGCTGCGCCCCGGCGTTGTCTGGCACTGGGCACTGACCGAGAGCGGCGTCGTGCAGCGCCAAGGGCAGGGTGAGCCACCGGCGAACCTGCAAGCCCGGGTTGCACTGATTCTGCCTGCCGAGGCGTGCAGCGGCTTCCGCGTACCGGCTCCACCGGGGCTCAAGCGTGAAGAGTGGTCGTTGCTGCTTGAGGACTGCTTGCTGCAACCGCCGGACGAAGTGGACTGTGCCTGCCTGGCCCGAGAATCCGGGCACCTTCGTCTGCTGGTGGTGGCACGCCAGAAACTGGAGGGCTGGCGCGGGCAGTGTGCCGCATGGGGCCTGCAAGTGGAGCGTTGCTGGGCAGAGCCGCAGTTGCTACCTGCGGTAGAAGCAGGCACTGCTTGGCACTGGCAGCGCCCACCCGGCATGTCCTTGTACACAGGGTTGGGCGAAGACGAACAGGAGCACTGGCTGGCGTGGCCGGATGGACTGGGAGAAATGCCGCAGCAACCGTGGGCACACCTGAAAAAGGTGCCACTGAGTGGCGACTGGCCGACCGCGCTGGCGCCCCTCGATTCGCTGCCTGGCTTGTTCGAGCGTGGCCGCAAGGCACCTTCATTGCCTGTTGTTTCGCATCCGCAGCAACGGCTGTTGGCGGCTTGCCTGGTACTGGCGGCTGTATGGGGCGGCCTGTGGTTGAGCCAGCAATGGCGCCAGGCGCAACTCTGGCGCGCCCAGGTCATTGCCGTGACAGGTGAACAGGCCAGCCCACGGCATGCCGCTCAGGCCCTCAAGCGCCTGCGTGAAAGTGGGTTGCAACAGCAAGTGCGCACACGCCAGCTCGAAGACCTGCAGGCTACGTTGCAGGCGTGGCTGCGGGATCACCCCGGCTGGCGCCTGCAAGCCGTGCGCTTCGATGGCCAGCGCTGGCGCGTGCGGTTGGCGGGCGAGGGGGCCGTGCCACCTTGGCAAGACATGGCCAACGCTGCTGGCGCAACCGTGCAGGTGCTAAGTGGCGAAGTGATCTTCGACTTGGGAGCAGCCGTATGAACCGCGACTGGATGCAGCGTTATCGGTTGACGTTCGCCTGGTTGCTGATTGCCGTGTTGCTGGCCTTCCTGGCCCTGCGCGGTGGCTTGGCGCAATGGCGCGAACTCAGCCAGTGGCAGGGGCTGGCTGAACAAGCCGCCAGTTTGCAGGGTGGCCCTGGCTTGAGCATGGAGCGTCTGAAGCAGTCGGCCGAGGCGCGGCGGGTGGCGCTGGCCGAGGTCGATGAGCAAGGCAAAACCTGGCACCTGCGCGGGCAGGTGGCCGATGAGCGGGCGTTGCAAGACTGGTTGCAGGCCCTGCGCACCGAAGGCGCACAGCCGCTGCAATGGGGGCTGGAGCAGGATGGCAAGGTGTTACGCTTCGATCTGGTGGTGCAGCCATGAGCCGTAAAGCTGCGGCGTGGGTGCTGCTCGTGTTCGCCCTGACACTGCTGGTGGAGCTACCTGCCAGCTGGGTGGCACGCGGGCTCGGCCTGCCAATGCAGGATGCCCGTGGCAGCCTGTGGCAAGGTCACGCACAACAGTTGGGGCCCGTCGGGCCATTGCGTTGGTCGGTGGAGCCTTGGCACATGCAGGCCACTGCGCAGCTGGGGTTCCAAGGGCAAGCCTGGCAGCTGAGTACCGAAGGCTGGCCTTGGCGTTGGCGGCTGGAGGTAGCAGCCATGGGGCCCCAGGCTACGGTGGCGGCTGATTACCGCCTGGCTGGGCAGTGGCAGGGCGCAGTGCACCTGAACGGGGTAGGGCGCCAGTGCCTGTCCAGCGAGGGCCGCGTAACCGTGAGTGATCTGTCACTGAGCGAACCCTGGTCGCTGGGCCTGGGGCAGGGCTGGCTGGAAATGGACTGCCGCAGTGGCTGGCGCCTGCGTGGTCAACTGGCGCAGCAGGGGCAACATCAGTTGGCCGTGGATGCTGACCTGCCAAGGCGTCGGGTGCAGCTGGTATTCGAGTTGCAACCGGAGGCTGCGTTGACGCCCTTGTTGCGGGGGGCGCAGTGGTTGGGGCCGCAGGCGTTGGCAGGGCAGCGGGAGTTACGCTGGTAAACCTGTCGAAGCGGGTACTTGCTTGCAGGGCTAAGGCCGAATCTCGATCAACGTCCCATCCCGCACCAGGTCCCACACTTCCTGCATGTCACGGTTACGCATGGCAATGCAGCCATCGGTCCAGTCCAGGGTATGGAAGTACCATTCCGGGTATTCGTCGTTGATCGGCGTGCCGTGGATCATGATCATGCTGCCGGCACTCACCCCTTCGCGGGTGGCACGGGCGGCGTCGCTGATGTTCGGGTAATTGATGTGCATGGCCAGGTTGAAGCGGTCGCTTTGCTTGCGCCAGTCCAGCCAGTACAGGCCTTCGGGGGTTTTCTTGTCGCCTTCGCGCTCTTTGGCGCCCTTGGGCTGCTTGCCCAGGGAAATGCGGTAGGTTTTCAGCGGCTCGCCACGGCTGATCAGCTGCAGGCGGCGTTCGGACTTGATCACCAGCACCTTGTCGATCAGCGGTTGCATGGCCTGCTGCGAAGGCGAAGGCGTTTGCGCTGCCGGTAAGGGCTTGCGGATGATGGTCTCGGTGAAGGCCGCCTGGGACACCGAGGTAACGCAGAGGCAGAAAAGGGCAAGCAACCAACGCATGTAACGGTATCCCTGAAGGCTTTTTCTATGTAGAGGTCGTGGTCGAGACGTTCATCGGCGGCAGGTACTCATGGCCAATGGGATAGTGCTGCCCGATGCGGTCGCGATAGTAGCATTCTAGTGTGCGCGTGACGGTGCGGAAAGCCAGCTCGCCCCACGGTATCTCATGTTCTTCGAACAAGCGCACTTCCAGGCTTTCGACACCCACATCAAAGGCAAGGTCCGCCAGCTCGGCGCGGAAGAACACATGCACCTGGTTGATGTGCGGCAAATCAAACAGTTGGTACAGGCTCATCGACCCGACCCGGGCGCAGGCTTCCTCGACCGTTTCGCGACGGGCGGCCTGGTCTAGGGTTTCGCCGTTCTCCATGAAGCCGGCGGGCAACGTCCAGTAACTCCGACGTGGCTCGATGGCGCGCCGGCACAGCAGCACCTGGCTGCCCCAGGTGGGCAACACCCCAGCAACGATGTTGGGGTTCTGGTAGTGGATGGTCTGGCAAGACTCGCAGATATACCGCAGGCGGCTGTCGCCTTCGGGGATCCGCTGTATGACTGGCTGGCCGCACGCGCTGCAGAATTTCATGTGTAGGTCCTTTTGCCTGGGGCTATCTTGGCGTGTCGGCAAGGCCGCCGCAAGCGCAGGGGCTTGGGTGCTTCGCGGCTTTGGTGCATCATGCAAGGCAGGCCTTGGATACGAGTGTGCGCAATGCTGGACGAGCTACTTCGCCGAATGAGCAACCACCAACCCGCATCATTGGAAACCGACCGGCGGTTCCCTGAAGCGGCGGTTCTTTTGCCCATTACCCGCAGCGAAGCGCCTGAACTGGTCCTTACCTTGCGCGCCAAGGGCCTGTCCACACATGGTGGCGAAGTGGCCTTTCCTGGTGGCCGTCGCGACCCAGAAGACCCTGACCTGGTGTTCACCGCGCTCCGTGAAGCCGAAGAAGAAATCGGCCTGCCGCCGGGGCTGGTGGAAGTGATCGGCCCGCTCAGCCCGCTGATTTCGCTGCATGGCCTTAAAGTGACGCCATTCGTCGGGGTTATTCCCGACTTCGTCGAATACCGCGCCAACGACGCCGAAATCGCGGCAGTATTCACCGTGCCGCTGGAATTCTTCCGCCAGGACCCACGCGACCATACCCACCGTATCGATTACCAGGGGCGCAGCTGGTATGTGCCCAGCTACCGCTATGGCGACTACAAGATCTGGGGGTTGTCGGCGATCATGATCGTGGAACTGGTCAACGTGTTGTTCGATGCCGGCATCAGCCTGCACCAGCCCCCTGAGCGTTACATCGAAAACTGAGCGGGGCCAACCCCGCCGTCTGCGTTCCAGCCTGAGGAGCAAGCATGAAATACCGCCTGGGCGACCTGCGGGTCGAGAGCCACCCCACCAGTTGGGCCGCACCCAACGCCACACTGATTGGCAGCGTGCGCCTGCAGGCCGATGCCAGCGTATGGTTTGGCGCGGTACTGCGCGGGGATAACGAGCTGATCGACATTGGCGAGGGCAGCAACGTGCAGGATGGCACGGTGATGCACACCGACATGGGCTCGCCGCTGACCTTGGGCAAGGGTGTGACCGTTGGCCACAACGCCATGCTGCATGGCTGCACGGTGGGCGACTACAGCCTGGTCGGTATCAATGCGGTGATCCTCAACGGCGCGCGCATCGGCAAACACTGCATCATCGGCGCAAATGCACTGATCGCCGAGGGCAAGGAAATACCCGATGGGTCGCTGGTGATGGGCTCTCCGGGCAAGGTGGTACGTGAGTTGACCGAGCAGCAGAAGCGCATGCTCGAAGCCAGCGCCGCGCACTATGTGCATAATGCCCGGCGTTATGCGCAGGAACTGGTGGTTGATGATGAGTGATGTTGCAGAGCGGCCGGTAGCCTCGCCGTGCGTGAGCATTTGTGCGCTGGACGAGCAGGATATCTGCACCGGGTGCCAGCGTACCGTGGCTGAGATTGGCCGCTGGGGGCGGATGGACAATGAAGAGCGGCGGGCGGTGCTCAAGCTTTGCCATGAAAGGGCAGTAGAGGCCGGGCTGATTCTCTGATGCACCGCGTTGGTAGCACCGGCCTTGCCGGTGTTCGCGGGTTTACCCACGAAGAAGCCAGCGGTAATCTGTAGGGCTTGCCCACAGACGACTCGCCATGTTCTATCTGATTGCCTATATCAGCAGCGTAGTGCTGATCAACTACGCCTTCTCTAGCGCCCCGCACCTGGACATCATCTGGTCCGCCTGGGGCGGTCTGGTGTTCATCCTGCGCGACATGGTGCAGACCCGCTTCGGCCACGGCGCCCTGGTGGCCATGCTGGTGGCCCTGGTGCTGTCCTACGTCACCTCGGAGCCGGCCATCGCCTTGGCCAGCGCCACCGCGTTCTTCATTTCCGAGCTGATCGACTGGCTGGTGTTCAGCATCACCCGCCGGCCGCTGCGCGACCGCCTGTGGCTGAGCTCGGCACTGAGCATTCCGGTGGATACCTTCATCTTCTTCGGCATGATCGGCGCCCTGACGCCTGCGATAGTCGGTACCGCCATGGCCTCGAAGTTTGCCGGTGTCACCGCCGTGTGGCTGGCCATGGCATTTCGCGCCCGGCGCGCCGCCGTTGCGGGCTGATGGTGTAGAATAGTGGTCCTTTTTCAGCGGGCGGCGCACAGCCTGGCGCGGCCCCGGACGCCTTCGAGGACCTGAAATGACCCGTATCGGAACCCCTTTGTCGCCAACCGCGACCCGTGTACTGCTGTGCGGCTGTGGCGAGTTGGGCAAGGAAGTGGTGATCGAGCTGCAGCGCCTGGGCGTCGAAGTGATCGCCGTCGACCGCTACGCCGATGCCCCGGCCATGCAGGTGGCGCACCGCAGCCACGTGGTCAACATGCTCGATGGTGTTGCCCTGCGCGCTGTGATCGAGGCAGAGAAGCCGCACTATATCGTCCCTGAAATCGAAGCCATCGCCACCGCCACCCTGGTCGAGCTGGAAAGCGAAGGTTTCAACGTGGTGCCTACTGCCCGTGCTACGCAGTTGACCATGAACCGTGAAGGCATCCGCCGCCTGGCCGCTGAAGAGCTGGACCTGCCGACGTCGCCGTACCACTTTGCCGACACCTATGAAGACTTCGCCAAGGGCGTGGCCGATGTCGGCTACCCGTGCGTGGTCAAGCCAGTAATGAGCTCGTCGGGCAAGGGCCAGAGCCTGCTGCGCAGCGATGCCGACTTGCAGAAAGCGTGGGACTACGCCCAGGAAGGCGGCCGCGCTGGCAAGGGCCGGGTGATCGTCGAGGGCTTCATCGACTTTGAATACGAAATCACCCTGCTGACGGTACGCCACGTCGGTGGTACCACCTTCCTGGAGCCGGTTGGCCACCGCCAGGAGAAGGGCGACTATCAGGAGTCGTGGCAGCCACAGGCCATGAGCCCGAAAGCGCTGGCCGAGTCGCAGCGCGTGGCCAAGGCAGTCACCGATGCCCTGGGCGGTCGCGGGCTGTTTGGCGTGGAACTGTTCGTGAAGGGCGACCAGGTGTGGTTCAGCGAAGTGTCGCCGCGCCCGCATGACACCGGCCTGGTCACCCTGATTTCCCAGGACCTGTCGCAGTTCGCCCTGCATGCCCGTGCCATTCTCGGCCTGCCGATTCCGGTGGTGCGCCAGTTTGGCCCGTCGGCCTCGGCGGTCATCCTGCCGGAAGGGCAGTCGCAGCAGACCAGCTTCGCCAACCTGGGCGCAGCGCTGAGCGAGCCGGATACCGCCATTCGCCTGTTCGGCAAGCCGGAAATCAACGGTACCCGCCGCATGGGCGTGTGCCTGGCGCGTGATGAATCGGTTGAATTGGCGCGCGCCAAGGCGACCCGTGCATCGCAAGCGGTCAAGGTCGAGTTCTGATCTGAGACCGTGTGGGGCTGCAAAGCAGCCCCAGCTTTCTCAAAGTTCGGTGTTACGGGTCTCTTTCAGGCACAGCACAGCAATCAGGCTGATCACCGCCGCCGCCGACACATACCCTCCCACCCAGCTCAACCCACCCATGTTCACCAGCTTCTGGGCAAAGAACGGTGCCGCCGAAGCCCCGACGATCCCGCCCAGGTTATACGCCGCCGAAGCGCCGGTATAACGCACGTGGGTCGGGAACAGTTCAGGCAGCAGTGCCCCCATCGGCGCAAAGGTCACGCCCATCAGGAACAGCTCGATGGCCAGGAACAGCGCCACACCGGTGGTCGAGCCCGAGGTCAGCAGCGGTTCCATGGTAAAGCCCGAAGCCACCGCCAGCAGGCCACCGACGATCAGCACCGGCTTGCGCCCGTAACGGTCGCTGAGCCAGGCCGACAGCGGTGTGGCCAAGGCCATGAACACCACCGCGAAGCACAGCAGGCCAAGGAACGTCTCGCGGCTGTAGCCCAGTGTGGTCACGCCATAGCTCAGCGAGAACACTGTAGAGATGTAAAACAGCGCGTAGCACACCACCATGGCCGCAGCGCCCAGCAGGGTTGGCACCCAGTACTTGGAAAACAGGTCGACCACCGGCATTTTCACCCGCTCGTGGCGGGCAACGGCCTTGGCGAATACCGGGCTTTCTTCAAGCTTCAGACGCACATAGAGCCCCACCAGCACCAGCGCGGCGCTGAGCAGGAACGGAACACGCCAGCCCCACTCACGGAACTGCTCGTCGCTGAGCACCAGGGCCAGGGTCAGGAACAGGCCGTTGGCAGCCAAAAAGCCGATCGACGGCCCAAGTTGCGGGAACATGCCGAACCAGGCTCGTTTGCCTGCCGGGGCGTTCTCGGTGGCCAGCAGCGCCGCGCCACCCCATTCACCGCCCAGGCCCAGGCCTTGGCCAAAGCGCAGCAGGCAGAGGATGATCGGCGCCCACACGCCAATGCTGTCATAGCCTGGCAGCACGCCAATGGCCGTGGTGGACACACCCATCAGCAGCAGCGAGGCGACCAAGGTTGATTTACGGCCGATGCGGTCGCCGAAATGCCCGAACAGCGCCGAGCCCAATGGGCGGGCAAGGAAGGCAATACCAAAGGTGAGGAACGCCGCCAGCATCTGCGCAGTGCCCGACCCCGACGGGAAGAACACCGGGCCGATCACCAGGGCAGCGGCGGTGGCGTAAACGTAAAAGTCGTAGAACTCGATGGCAGTGCCGATAAAGCTGGCAGTGGCCACCCGTGCCGGCGAGTTGACCGGCGCGGCAGGCGCTTCGGCATAGGTGCTGCTGGTTGTCATTAAGTAGGTCCCTAACAGTCTGGTCCAGCTCCATGGGCTTTGCCCGCGACGATGTGCAATGCAAAAGGGCAGGCATAGATGCGCGGACGCCGGAGCGTTTTGTTGTTGTGTGCGCCCGACTGACGATAGCCCAAGGGGGATAGGGGCGTGGCGGGCTCTGTTCGGGGTGTTGAAGCAGGACCGCAGGGCGTGTCAGTGGAGCGGACTGGCCGTGTAGCGCCGGGTGCGGGTAGCAGGCGGGACGGCGGGGCTGGGTAAGCGTGACCCGATTATAGCTATCGGGTCACGGTCCACACCAGTACCTTGCTGGCACAATTGTCCTCTGTTTCGAGGATTTCCAGGCGATAGCGGCCGATCTTCAGGCAAACGGCGCTTTCCGGGATGCTCTCCAGCGCTTCGGTCACCAGCCCGTTGAGGGTTTTCGGCCCACCGTCGCAGGGCAGGTGCCAGCCCAGGGTTCGGTTGATTTCGCGTAGCGACGCAGTGCCATCGATGACGAACGTGCCATCGGGCTGCGGGTGTACATGGGGGTTGTCCAGGCTTTGCTCGTCCTCGAACTCGCCGACGATCTCTTCGAGGATGTCTTCCAGGGTGACAATGCCCAGCACCTCGCCGTACTCATCCACCACCACGCCCAGCCGGCGCTGTTGCTTGTGAAAGTTCAGCAGCTGCATTTGTAGCGGCGTGCTTTCCGGCACGAAATAGGGTTCGTAGCAGGCGCTGTGCAGCGCCTCAAGGGTCAGTTCGGCCTTGGGTAGCAGGTGGCTGATCAGTTTGGTGTTGAGGATCGCCTCAACCTGGTTGATGTCGTTGTGGTAGACCGGCAGGCGGGTGTGGCGGCTGACGATCAGCTGCTCGATGATGCGCTCGATCGGCTCGTCGAGGTTGATGCCGTCCACTTCATTGCGCGGCACCAGGATGTCATTGACGGTGATCTTGTCCAGCGATTGCAGGCCGTCGAGCAACCCGTGGCGAGGTGTTTCGTGTTCTTCGTCTTCGTCGAAATCATCGGCTTCCTGCGGGTGCAGGGCCACAGCGGTTGGTTGCACGCGGAACGGGCGCAGCAGCAGTTTGGCGAAGCCGTCCAGCAGGCAGGCCAGCGGCTGCAGCAGGGCGAGGGGCACTTTCAGCAGGCTGGCCCCCAGGCTGACGAACGCCTGTGGGTTGCGCCGGGCCAGGCGCCGTGGCAGGTACTCGGCAAAAACCAGCAAGGTGAAGGTAGCGGCCAACCCCGCCAGCCAGAAGCCGTGCTCGCCGCTATGACGCTGGCCCAGCAGGCAGGCCAGGCCTAGTACCAGCAGCTTGCCGAGGCTGGCGCACAGCACCAGGGCCTGGGCCGGCAGGGCGAGCGTGCCGTCTTCGTGGGTGCGCAGCGAGCCATTGAGCTGCAGGCGGGCGGCATCCACGGCAGTGAACAGTGCTGACCACAACAGGGCCAGTGCGAGGGTGCCGAATAGCGGTGCGTACGGCAGGGTGTCCATGGGCGGCCGTCAGATATGCAGGATGAATTCGCGAACCAGCTTGCTGCCGAAGTAGGCCAGCATCAGCAGGCAGAAACCGGCCAGCGTCCAGCGGATAGCCTTGTGGCCACGCCAGCCGAGGCGGGTGCGGCCCCACAGCAGTACGCTGAACACCACCCAGGCGACACAGGCCAGCAAGGTCTTGTGCACCAGGTGCTGGGCGAACAGGTTGTCGAGGAACAGCCAGCCAGAGATCAGCGACAGCGACAACAGGCACCAGCCGGCCCAGAGGAAGCCGAACAGCAGGCTTTCCATGGTTTGCAGGGGCGGGAAGTTGCGGATCAGCCCGGACGGGTGCTTGTTCTTCAGCTGGCGGTCCTGCAGCAGCAACAGCAGCGACTGGAACACTGCGATGGTGAACAGCCCGTAGGCCAGGATCGACAGCAGGATGTGCGCGAGGATGCCAGGTTCTTCGTTGATCAGCGGCACCGTGCCGGGTGGCGCGAACTGGGCCAGCAGCGCGGTTACCGCACCCAGCGGGAACAGCAGCACCAGCAGGTTTTCCACCGGGATGCGCAGGCAGGCCAGCAGGGTCAGGGCAATGACGGCTACGGCGATCAGGCTGGCGGCACTGAAGAAGTCCAGGCTCAGGCCCAGCGGGGTGATCAGCTGGAAGAACAGTGCACCGGCCTGGGCCAGCACCGCGAAGGCACCCAGCAGGCCAGGCAGACGCTTGTCGGCCTTGCGGCCCTGGGCAAGGTGCGTGCCCTGGTAGATGGCTGCGGCTATATAGAGGCCGGCGGCGATCAGGTTGGGGATGAGGCTGGGTGAGGAGACCATAAGTCCTGGTTGGCGAGCCTTAAAGAGACGGAGTTTGGCATAGATTCCGCTGCTCTAGGAAGACTGAAGGCTTGTGTCAGGGCATTCGCGGGCACGCCCGCTCCCACAGCTCCTGCACAGGCTCCGAAAGTGGTGAAGATCCTGTGGGAGCGGGCGAGCCCGCGAAGAGGCCTGTATTGCCACCGACCATCTCCCAAGGTGTGCGCCGCCGCCGCACTTCGCTATAATCGCCGCCTTGCTGTGCCCGGCGGGTGTGTATTTCCCCCAGGGCGCCTGACAAACCTCGGCTTTTACTGGGCCTGAAAGGATCACCATGTTCGAAAACCTGACCGACCGCCTGTCACAGACGCTGCGCCATGTCACCGGCAAGGCCAAGCTGACCGAAGACAACATCAAGGACACGCTGCGCGAAGTGCGCATGGCCCTGCTCGAGGCCGACGTTGCCCTGCCGGTGGTCAAGGATTTCGTCAACAGCGTCAAGGAGCGTGCGGTCGGCACCGAAGTGTCGCGCAGCCTCACCCCGGGCCAGGCGTTCGTGAAGATCGTCCAGGCCGAGCTGGAAAGCCTGATGGGCGCGGCCAACGAAGACCTCGCGCTGAACGCCGCCCCGCCAGCCGTCGTGCTCATGGCCGGCCTGCAGGGCGCCGGTAAGACCACCACCGCCGGCAAGCTGGCGCGCTTCCTTAAAGAGCGCAAGAAAAAGAGCGTGATGGTGGTGTCCGCCGACGTTTACCGCCCGGCGGCGATCAAGCAGCTGGAAACCCTGGCCAACGACATCGGCGTCACCTTCTTCCCGTCCGACATCAGCCAGAAGCCGGTGGCCATTGCCGAAGCGGCTATCCGCGAAGCCAAGCTGAAATTCATCGACGTGGTCATCGTCGACACCGCCGGCCGTCTGCACATCGACGCCGACATGATGGATGAGATCAAGGCGCTGCACGCTGCGGTCAAGCCGATCGAGACCCTGTTCGTGGTTGACGCCATGACCGGCCAGGACGCCGCCAACACCGCCAAGGCGTTTGGCGAGGCGCTGCCACTGACCGGCGTGGTGCTGACCAAGGTCGACGGTGATGCCCGTGGCGGTGCTGCGCTGTCGGTGCGCGCCATTACCGGCAAGCCGATCAAGTTCATCGGTATGGGCGAGAAGACCGAGGCCCTCGAGCCGTTCCACCCCGACCGCGTCGCTTCGCGCATCCTCGGCATGGGCGACGTGCTCAGCCTGATCGAGCAGGCCGAGCAGACCATCGACAAGGCCAAGGCCGACAAGCTGGCCAAGAAGCTGAAGAAAGGCAAAGGCTTCGACCTCGAAGACTTCCGTGACCAGCTGCAACAAATGAAGAACATGGGCGGCCTTGGCGGTCTGATGGACAAGCTGCCGAGCATCGGTGGGGTCAACCTGTCGCAGATGGGTAACGCACAAGGCGCCGCCGAGAAGCAGTTCAAGCAGATGGAAGCGATCATCAACTCCATGACCCCGGCCGAGCGCCGCGACCCTGACCTGATCAGCGGTTCGCGCAAGCGCCGTATCGCCCTGGGTTCCGGTACCCAGGTGCAGGACATCGGCCGGCTGATCAAACAGCACAAGCAGATGCAGAAGATGATGAAGAAATTCTCTGCCAAAGGCGGCATGGCCAAGATGATGCGCGGCCTGGGCGGTATGCTGCCTGGCGGCGGCATGCCGAAGCTGTAACACCTATTCCGGGCGCCTGCCGTTTATCGGGCAGGCGCCCAGAACCCCCGTCTCGGCGGGGCAACGGCCGCGAATTTCGCGGCGCAACCGGCAAATCTGGACGGTGGGGCAAAGCCTTGCCGAAAAAGTCATTTGCAAATGTCCGTGTATTCCCCGAGAATATGCGGCCTTTTGGGCACCCGTGTGCCTATTTGGCATTCAGATTTGCAGTACAAACTGCAACACCGACTATAGGAACGATGTTCACATGGTAACCATTCGTCTGGCCCGTGGCGGCTCGAAAAAGCGCCCATTCTACCACCTGACCGTGACCAACTCGCGTAACGCCCGTGACGGCCGTTTCGTTGAGCGCGTTGGCTTCTTCAACCCGATCGCATCTGGCGCCGAAGTCAAGCTGTCGGTCAACCAAGAGCGCGTCACCTACTGGCTGAGCCAGGGCGCACAGCCGTCTGAGCGCGTTGCTCAGCTGCTGAAGGACGCTGCCAAGGCCGCTGCCTGAACAGTATGAACGCGACGCCAGAAAAGGCTGATGACCTCATCGTCGTCGGCAAGATTTTTTCGGTTCACGGCGTTCGCGGCGAGGTGAAGGTGTATTCCTTTACCGATCCGATTGAAAACCTGTTGGATTATCCGCGCTGGACGCTTCGGCACGAAGGCAAGGTAAAGCAGGTCGAGCTGGTCAACGGTCGTGGCTCCCAAAAGGGCCTGGTCGTGAAGCTTAAAGGCCTCGACGATCGCGATGAAGCCCGTCTTCTGAGCGGTTATGAAATCTGCATTTCGCGGAGCCTTTTGCCCAACCTGGCGGCCGACGAGTACTACTGGTACCAGTTGGAAGGCCTGAAGGTCATCAACCAGGACGAACAGCTGTTCGGCAAGGTCGATCACCTGTTGGAGACCGGTGCGAACGATGTAATGGTGGTCAAGCCCTGCGCAGGCAGCCTGGATGATCGCGAGCGTCTGTTGCCCTATACGGCGCAATGCGTGCTCAACATCGACCTGGAAGCAGGCGTGATGCGGGTTGAATGGGACGCGGACTTCTAAACGATGGGTAACCTTCGCGTAGACGTCATCACGTTGTTCCCCGAGATGTTCTCGGCCATCACGGAGTACGGCATTACCAGCCGCGCGGTGAAACAGGGGTTGCTTCAGGTGACTTGCTGGAACCCGCGGGACTACACCACAGATCGTCACCATACGGTAGATGATCGGCCGTTTGGCGGTGGTCCGGGCATGGTGATGAAAATCAAGCCTCTGGAAGACGCCCTGGTTAGCGCCAGGCAAGCGACTGGAGCATCGGCAAAGGTGATCTACCTTTCGCCACAAGGCCGCAAGCTGACTCAGCAGGCGGTCAAAGGCCTGGCCGAACAGGAATCGTTGATCCTGATCGCCGGTCGTTATGAAGGCATCGACGAGCGCTTTATCGAGGCTCATGTCGATGAGGAGTGGTCGATTGGGGACTATGTGCTTTCCGGTGGCGAGCTGCCGGCCATGGTACTGATCGATGCGGTTACACGGCTGCTGCCCGGAGCTTTAGGGCATGTGGACTCGGCGGAAGAAGATTCCTTCACCGACGGTCTGCTGGATTGCCCGCACTACACCCGACCTGAGGTGTATGCGGATCAGCGTGTTCCCGACGTGTTGCTAAGTGGCAACCATGCACATATCCGGCGTTGGAGGATGAAGCAGTCCCTTGGTAGGACCTTCGAACGACGCGCCGATCTTCTGGAAAGTCGCTCGCTTTCTGGAGAAGAGAAGAAGCTGCTCGAGGAATACCTCCGCGAGCGGGACGATAGTTAAACGTATCGATGGTGGATCGCGTATCCATCTTAGGAGCACAGCATGACCAACAAGATCATCCAGCAGCTCGAAGCCGAGCAGATGAGCAAGGAAATCCCGACCTTCGCACCAGGCGACACCGTTGTCGTTCAGGTTAAAGTGAAGGAAGGTGAGCGTTCCCGTCTGCAGGCGTTCGAAGGCGTTGTTATCGCCAAGCGTAACCGCGGTCTGAACAGCGCCTTCACCGTGCGCAAGATCTCCAGCGGCGTTGGCGTAGAGCGTACCTTCCAGACCTACAGCCCGCAAATCGACAGCCTGGCCGTGAAACGTCGTGGTGACGTGCGTAAAGCCAAGCTGTACTACCTGCGCGACCTGTCCGGCAAAGCCGCTCGCATCAAGGAAAAACTGTCCTGAGTGCAGTTTGCCCGGTGGCCGAGGCCGCCTAGCGAGAAAAAAGCAGCCTTCGGGCTGCTTTTTTGCGTTTTGAACCGTTCAAAGATGTGAATGCCATGACTACCCGAGACCAGGAAATCCAGCGCCGTACCGAGCTGTCGGTGACTCGCGTGACCAAGGCGGTGTTCCCCAACACCACCAACCACCACAACACCCTGTTCGGCGGCACCGCCCTGGCCTGGATGGACGAAGTGTCGTTCATCGCCGCCACGCGCTTTTGCCGCCTGCCGCTGGTGACCGTGTCCACCGATCGCATCGACTTCAAGCACCCGATTCCGGCGGGCTCGATCGTCGAACTGGTGGGCACGGTGATCAAAGTGGGTAATACCAGCTTGCAGGTGCAGGTGGACGTGTTTGTCGAGAACATGTACCTGGACGGCCGCGAACGGGCCATTCACGGTGTGTTCAGCTTTGTCGCCATTGACGAGGACAAGCGCCCGGTGCCGGTGCTCCCGGGCGCTTGAGTGTCAGGGCTCCGGGGCAGGCTCGATCAACGCCACCAGGGTCCAGCCCGGTTGTGGCTGTAGCGGGTCGTCGGGGCTGGCGACATGCACCCAGCCCTGCCCGTCGCGCGCGAACAGCAAGTGTGCACGCTCGCCATGCAGAGCCTGGTAGGCATCCCAGTCAAAGCCTTCGGTCAGGTTGGTACTGTACAGTTCGGCGCCCTGATGCAGGCGGGTGGCCAGTTGCAGATAGGTCATCGGGCTGGCCCCCAGGAGATGCCCCCGATGCTCTTCGGCAGCTCGGTGCTTGTCGCTGCGTTGCTTCTCCAGGCCGCTGGCCAGCACGAACAGCCGGCCGTTACCGAAGTCATGGCGGAACCTTGCGCAGGCCAGGGCGTTGATTTCGCCAGCGGGAGACAGCCCCAGCAAGTGCCCGAGGCCGACCAGATCCAGGTGCGCGTCGGCATGTTGCGAGGCGGGGTTGCCAAAGTAGGTCGGTAGCCCGTCCATGCGCGCGGCGCGAATGTTTTCCCAGCTGGAGTCTGTCAGCAAAACCCGACAACCCAATTGCTGCAGGGCTTTGGCGATGGCCCGGGCCGGCTCGCTGGCACCGACCACCAGAAAACCACTGGGCGCCGGTTCGGCGACCTTGAGCAGGCGTGCCAGCGGCCTGGCCGTGGCGCTTTGCAGTACCACCGTGCCGATGATCACGGCGAAGGTCAGCGGCACCAGCAGCAAGGCGTCCGGGTGCCCGGCCTGATGAAGGCGGATGGCGAAAATCGCTGAAACGGCGGCGGCAACGATGCCGCGTGGGGCAATCCAGGCCAGCAGCGCCCGTTCCCGCCAACTGAGCGGCGAGCCCAGTGTGGCCAGCCACACGTTCAGCGGGCGTGCCAGCAGCTGGATCACCAGCAACAACGCCAGTACCGCCGGGCCGAGGCCCAGCAGGGCATGCAGGTCAAGGCGCGCAGCCAGCAGGATGAACAGGCCGGAAATCAGCAGTACGCTGAGGTTCTCCTTGAAGTGCAGGATCTGCCGCACATCCACCCCGCGCATGTTGGCCAGCCACATGCCCATCACGGTCACTGCCAGTAACCCGGACTCGTGCACGATCTGGTTGGCGGCGATGAGAATACCCAGCACCGCCGCCAGGGATGCGAGGTTGTGCAGGTATTCCGGCAGCCATTGCTCGCGCATGATTTGCCCCAGCAGCCAACCCCCGGCTGCACCCAGGGCGGTACCGCAGAAAATGACCCCCGCAAAGGTAGTGAGGCTCTGGAACAGGCCATTGCCGTCTGCACTGGCGATGATGAAGCTGTACACCACCACGGCCAGCAGCGCACCGATGGGGTCGATCATGATCCCTTCCCAGCGCAGGATGTTGGCGATGGTCGACTTTGGCCGCACCACGCGCAGCATCGGCACGATCACAGTGGGGCCAGTCACAAGGGTCAAGGTGCCGAACAGAATCGCCAGCGGCCAGTCGAACCCCAGCAGCCAGTGGGTCGCCAGGGCGATGACCAGCCAGGTGACCAGCGCGCCCACGGTGACCAGGCGATGCACCACGCTGCCGATTTCACGCCACTGCGACAGGTGCAGGGTGAGGCTGCCTTCGAACAGGATCAGCGCCACTGCCAGCGACACCAGCGGCATCAGCAGTCGGCCGAACAACGCCTCGGGGTCGAGCCAGCCCAGTGCCGGGCCGGCAATGATCCCGGTCAGCAGCAGAAACAGAATCGCCGGTAGCTTCAGGCGCCAGGCCAGCCACTGGCAGGCCAGTGCAGCGGCGCCGATGCCGCCGACGCTAAGTAGTATCTGCTCTTCGCTCATGTGGGCTCCCTATGCTTGCGCTGTTATGAAAGACTAAGCATCAATCCGCCGTTTGCCACCGAGTTTTCATGTCCGCCCTCGACCATCCCCTGATCGACCAGTTTCTTGACGCCCTGTGGCTCGAAAAAGGCCTGTCCGACAATACCCGCGTGTCCTACCGCAGCGACCTGGCCCTGTTCAACGGCTGGCTGCAGGCGCACTCGGTTTCCTTGCCTGATGCCGGCCGTGACCTGATCCTCGACCACCTGGCCTGGCGCCTCGACCAGGGCTACAAACCACGCTCCACGGCACGCTTCCTTTCCGGCCTGCGCGGCTTCTTCCGCTACCTGCTGCGGGAAAAACTGGTGGCCATCGACCCGACCCTGCAGGTCGAGATGCCGCAGCTGGGCAAGCCGCTGCCCAAGTCGCTCTCCGAAGCCGACGTCGAGGCTTTGCTGCAAGCTCCGGACCTGGGCGAAGCCATTGGCCAGCGCGACCGCGCCATGCTTGAAGTGCTGTATGCCTGCGGCCTGCGCGTGACCGAACTGGTCAGCCTGACCCTCGATCAGGTCAATCTGCGCCAGGGTGTACTGCGTGTGATGGGCAAGGGCAGCAAGGAACGCCTGGTGCCGATGGGGGAAGAAGCGGTCGTGTGGCTGGAGCGCTATCAACGTGACGGTCGCGCCGAACTGCTCAATGGCCGCCCCAGCGACGTGCTGTTCCCCAGCCTGCGTGGCGAGCAGATGACCCGGCAGACCTTCTGGCACCGCATCAAGCATCACGCCCGTGTTGCCGGCATCGACAAGCCGCTGTCGCCGCATACCCTGCGTCACGCCTTCGCCACCCACCTGCTCAACCATGGCGCCGACTTGCGCGTGGTGCAGATGCTGCTTGGCCACAGCGACCTGTCCACCACGCAGATCTACACCCACGTCGCCAAGGCCCGTCTGCAGCAGTTGCACGCCCAGCACCACCCGCGTGGATGAATGTTTTTCATGTTCCGCCGACTGGTCCTTGCAAGGCCCTTCACCGACGGTGTGATGTGGTAGGCTTGGGCGGTTTGCACCAAGGGCCGCACGGCCACCGCGTTTTTTCCGCAGGTGGCGCCCTCCGGTCCCTGTCCGCCTTCAGGAGTTCCCATGCGCGTGACCCAGTTTTTCGCCGCCGCCGCGTTGGCGCTGGCCAGTACGTTTGCCGTAGCTGCGGCAACCGATAGCAATGCCGTTGCCGAGCAGGCCATCCGTAAATCGTTGCAGAACCTTGAGCTGGAAGTGCCCGTGGAAAGCGTGGCCAGCAGCCCGCTCAACGGCCTTTATGAAGTGAAGCTGCAGGGCGGCCGCGTGTTGTACGCCAGCGCCGACGGCCAGTTCGTGATGCAGGGCTACCTGTTCCAGATCCAGGACGGCAAGCCGGTCAACCTCACCGAAAAAACCGAGCGCCAAGGCATCGCCAAGCTCATCAACGGCATTCCAGCCGCCGAGATGGTGGTTTATCCTGCCAAGGGTGAGACCAAGTCGCACATTACCGTATTCACGGACACCACCTGCCCGTACTGCCACAAGCTGCACGCCGAAGTGCCCGAGCTGAACCGTCGCGGTATCGAAGTGCGCTACGTCGCCTTCCCGCGTCAGGGCCTCGGCTCGCCGGGTGACCAGCAGTTGCAGGCGGTGTGGTGCTCCAGCGACCGCCGTGGGGCGATGGACAAGATGGTCGAAGGCGAAGAAATCAAGGCTGCCAAGTGCACCAACCCGGTCAGCAAGCAGTTCCAGCTGGGCCAGTCGATCGGCGTCAACGGCACGCCGGCCATCGTGCTTGAAAGCGGCCAGGTCATTCCGGGCTACCAGCCGGCACCGCAGGTCGCCAAGCTGGCACTGGCCAAGTAATCCAATTCAGTACGCCGTCGTCATGGGGTGACGGCATGTTTCACGGTCGGCAAACGTGCTGGCCGTTCAATGGGGAGTTCACAGTGAAACCGGTCAAAGTAGGCATCTGTGGGTTGGGGACCGTCGGTGGCGGAACCTTCAATGTACTTCAGCGCAACGCCGAGGAGATTGCCCGCCGTGCCGGGCGCGGTATTGAAGTGGCACAGATCGCCATGCGCTCGCAGAACCCGAACTGCCAGATTACCGGTACCCCCATTACCGCTGACGTGTTCGAAGTTGCGAGCAACCCGGAGATCGACATTGTCATCGAGCTGATCGGTGGCTACACCATCGCCCGCGACCTGGTACTCAAGGCCATTGAAAACGGCAAGCACGTGGTCACCGCCAACAAGGCGCTGATTGCCGTGCACGGCAACGAAATCTTCGCCAAGGCCCGCGAGAAGGGCGTCATCGTCGCCTTCGAAGCGGCCGTGGCTGGCGGCATCCCGGTGATCAAGGCCATCCGCGAGGGCCTGTCGGCCAACCGCATCAACTGGCTGGCCGGTATCATCAACGGCACCGGCAACTTCATCCTCACCGAAATGCGCGAGAAGGGCCGCGCCTTCCCGGACGTGCTGGCCGAAGCCCAGGCGCTGGGTTACGCCGAAGCCGACCCGACCTTCGACGTCGAGGGTATCGACGCCGCGCACAAGCTGACCATCCTGGCGTCCATCGCCTTCGGCATCCCGTTGCAGTTCGACAAGGCCTACACCGAAGGCATCACCCAGCTGACCACCGCTGACGTGAACTATGCCGAGGCCCTGGGCTACCGCATCAAGCACCTGGGTGTGGCGCGTCGGACTGCAGAAGGCATCGAGCTGCGCGTACACCCCACGCTGATCCCGGCTGACCGCCTGATCGCCAACGTCAACGGCGTGATGAACGCCGTGATGGTCAACGGTGACGCCGCCGGTTCCACCCTGTACTACGGCGCGGGCGCCGGCATGGAGCCTACCGCTTCGTCGGTGGTCGGTGACCTGGTGGATGTGGTGCGTGCCATGACCTCCGACCCGGAAAACCGCGTGCCGCACCTGGCCTTCCAGCCAGACGCGCTGTCGGCCCACCCGATCCTGCCGATCGAAGCCTGCGAAAGCGCCTACTACCTGCGCATCCAGGCCAAGGATCACCCGGGTGTACTGGCCCAGGTGGCCAGTATCCTGTCGGAGCGTGGCATCAACATCGAGTCGATCATGCAGAAGGAAGCCGAAGAGCAGGACGGCCTGGTACCGATGATCCTGCTGACCCACGGCGTGGTCGAGCAGCGTATCAACGATGCCATCGTCGCCCTGGAAGCCCTGCAGGACGTGGTCGGCAAGGTCGTGCGCATCCGCGTCGAACAGCTCAATTAATTGTGTTCTCGGGCCGCTGGTGCGGCCCGGGCCTTAGCATCGAAGGTTTGCACCCATGCGCTATATCAGTACCCGCGGCCAGGCACCGGCCCTGAATTTCGAAGACGTGCTGCTGGCTGGCCTTGCCAGTGACGGCGGCCTGTACGTACCCGAGAACCTGCCACGCTTCACCCAGGAAGAAATCGCCTCGTGGGCCGGCCTGCCGTACCACGAACTGGCCTTCCGTGTGATGCGTCCGTTCGTCGAAGGCAGCATCGCCGACGCCGATTTCAAGAAGATCCTTGAAGAAACCTACGGCGAGTTCGCCCACGCCGCAGTCGCCCCGCTGCGTCAGCTGAACAGCAACGAGTGGGTGCTGGAGCTGTTCCACGGCCCGACCCTGGCGTTCAAGGACTTCGCCCTGCAGCTGCTCGGCCGCCTGCTCGACCACGTGCTGGCCAAGCGCAACGAGCGCGTGGTGATCATCGGCGCCACCAGCGGTGACACCGGTTCCGCCGCCATCGAAGGCTGCCGCCGTTGCGACAACGTCGACATCTTCATCCTGCACCCGCACCAGCGCGTGTCGGAAGTGCAGCGCCGCCAGATGACCACCCTCTTCGGCGACAACATCCACAACATCGCCATCGAAGGTAACTTCGACGACTGCCAGGAAATGGTCAAGGCCAGCTTCGCTGACCAGTCGTTCCTCAAGGGCACCCGCCTGGTAGCGGTCAACTCGATCAACTGGGCGCGGATCATGGCCCAGATCGTCTACTACTTCCATGCAGCCCTGCAGTTGGGTGGCCCGGCGCGTTCGATCGCGTTCTCGGTCCCTACCGGCAACTTTGGCGACATCTTCGCCGGTTACCTGGCGCGCAACATGGGCCTGCCGGTCAGCCAGCTGATCGTCGCCACCAACCGCAACGACATCCTGCACCGCTTCATGAGCGGCAACCAGTATGTGAAGGAAACCCTGCACGCGACCCTGTCGCCGTCGATGGACATCATGGTTTCGTCCAACTTCGAACGCCTGTTGTTCGACCTGCACGGCCGCAACGGTGGCGCCATCGCCGAACTGATGGCCAACTTCAAGCAGGGCGGTGGTTTCAGCGTCGAGCAAGACCGCTGGACCGAAGCGCGCAAGCTGTTCGACTCGCTGGCCGTCAGCGACGAGCAAACCTGCGAGACCATTGCCGAGGTGTTCGCCGCCACGGGTGAAGTGCTCGACCCGCATACCGCAATCGGCGTCAAAGCCGCGCGCGAGTGCCGTCGCAGCCTGGCCACGCCGATGGTGGTGCTGGGTACCGCCCACCCGGTCAAGTTCCCGGAAGCGGTGGAGAAGGCAGGTGTTGGCAAGGCGCTGGAGCTGCCGGCACACCTCAGCGATCTGTTCAGCCGTGAAGAGCGTTGCACGGTACTGGCCAATGACCTGAAAGCTGTTCAGAGCTTTGTCAGCCAGCACGGCAACCGCGGCAAACCGCTGTAACAGCCGGGGCCGCGTTGCGGCCCATCGCCGGCAAGCCAGCGCCCACCTCGATCGCGTAAATCCAAGGTCATGTGCAATACATGTGGGAGCTGGCTTGCCGGCGATGGGCTGCAAAGCAGCCCCAAAATCTCGGATTTTTCTTGGGCGGCGCAGGAAAAATCTCATTCTTCCATGCCAAGCGCAACGCTAACTTAGCCGGTCCTCCCACCAGGAGCGGCTCATGCACCAGCCCTATGTGTTGATTCACCAGGCTCGCCCATCCCACCAGATCCTCCTGCACCAGGCCCTCAACGCTCAAGGCCTGTTCAATGTGCGCATCAGCGCGAACGCCACCGACCTGGACGCCTGCCTGAACGCTGAGCGTCGCCCCGACCTGCTGATTCTCGACCATGCCATGCCAACTCGCGCAGGCCTTGCCTTGCTCGCCCGGCAGCATCGGTCACGCGCGTTGCTGTTCGTCGGCAAAGCCCCACCGAAGCATCAGAACCTAGCTCAGGAGGCAAGAAACCAAGGGCTATGGGTGCTCGCCGAGCTGCCCTGGCCGCTGTCGATGCCGGGCCTGCAGCATGCCCTGCAAACACTGCAGGCCCGCCCGAGGCAGCGTATTCAAACTGTCATCTCAGCCCCGCATGCTCACTGAAGCGGGCGCGGTTTGACGAACTTTCTGCGGCGCCTGCTGGTCAGTTCCTTTAGATCCCACCACGCAGCGAGTGATCCGGATGGAAAGAATCTGCAGCCTGCTCAACGACGCCCTGACCCCCTACCAGACTCACCTCGGCATCACCGATGCCAATGGCAATCGCCAACTGACCGTTTACGACCGCCTCGCCGGCATCACCCTGCGGCGCACGGTCAGCGAGCGCCAGTTGAAGGAGCAACGCCTGTTGATCGATCTGGTGGATGGCCTGCACCGTGACCTGCAGATCGCCGAAGGGCGCTTGCAGCCCTGCGTGATCGCGGCATTGCAGCAGCGTCAACAACCGCAGGGAACCTTTGCCTGAGTGGTTTATCAGACACTGTAGGGGCAGCCAGCCAGTGCTTTGCTCCGGCGCTGGCAAGGCTGTCACGGGAAGTCCCCAAGGACTTTCGCTTGGCCCCGGGCGTCTTCCCCAGCGTCCGGGGTTTCTTTTTTCAGGTGATCAAGGGGCTTCGAAGAAGCGTTTGCTGTCTTCCAGGTAGTCTTCCTGCAACGACGGGTCCAGCCAGTGCGCATACAAGCCAGGCAGCACGTCCCGGCGCAAAGCAGGCAATAGCCGGTTGATATGCGCTACCGCTTTGCGGCCCGACGGATTGTCAGAACAGGCGACATGGAGAAACTGATAGCGCTCCCCCCCCTGGACAGGATGAAACTGATAGTCGGCCAGGGAGCCGCCTTGCTGCTGAAGCAAGTAACGAACTTCGTGCCAGTAGCCGAGCACCAAGCGTAGGCGCCCCAGTTTTTGCATTTGCAGCAAGTTAGCTGTGGCGTCGTTGCCATAGTGCCGGCTAAGCGCAGTATCAGGTAGCTGCTGCAGAATGGCGTCGATCTGCGTGCCATAGCTACGTTCGGCAACAATGCCCAGTTTCACCGGCGCCTTGCTCAGCAGGCCATGCAGGTCCACTTCCTGGCTTTCGAGGTAGGGCGCTACCAGTGCCTGGTTTTCTTTGCGCAGCACCAGGCCACCGCTGAGCACACCCAGCGTTGGCATGGAAAAAAGCGCGTATCTGGCTCGTTCCGGGGTCCATAGCAGGGTCGGGTCGCAGGTGAATGTGTTGCGGTCTTGCAGCATCTGGATGCCGCGTGCACGGTTCACCCGCACGATGGTGTGGTCGTACTCGGCCATCTGCCTGGTCAGCAGCGGCAATAGCTGGTCGATCACCCCTTGGCCTTTTTGCGGGCCTTCGAAAATGGTGAAGGGTGGCAGGTCGCGCACCAGCCAGAAGATGCGCTCCTTGGCGCCGGCAGATTGCATGAGCAATGCGGGCAGTAGCCCGCACAGCAGGATCAGGTGGCGTAGCCAGCAGGCAGCGCGCATCGGCAAGGGCAGCGGCAGGCTTCAGACCGCGCCGGCCTGGCGCAGGCCGGCAATGGCCGCTGCGTCATAGCCCAGGCGGGTGAGCAGTGCCTCGGTGTGTTCGCCCAGCGCCGGGCCGACCCACTCGGTGGAGCCAGGTGTATCCGACAGCTTGGGCACGATGCCCGGCGTGCGGAACGGCTTGCCATCCGGCAACTTGGCCTGCAGGAACATCTCTCGTGCCAGGTATTGCGGGTCATTGAACATGTCCTCGGCCGAGTAGATGCGGCTGGCAGGCACCTCTGCCGTGGTCAGCACCTGCATCAGTTGGTCCAGCGGCAGGCTGTTGGCCCAGCGGTCAATCACTCCGTAGAGTTCGTCACGGCGCAGGTCGCGGCCATCATTGGTGGCCAGGGTAGGGTCATCCGCCAGGTCGGTGCGGCCAATCGCCAGCATGAAACGTTTGAAGATGGCATCGCCGTTGGCGCCAATTTGCACATGCTTGCCGTCGGCGCTGGTGTGGATGGAGGAGGGTGTGATGCCCGGCATGATGTTGCCGGTGCGCTCGCGGATAAACCCGAACACATCGAATTCCGGCACCATGCTTTCCATCATGGCGAAGATCGCCTCATACAGCGCCACGTCCACAACCTGGCCCTGGCCGCCATTGACCTCACGGTGGCGCAGCGCCATTAACGCGCCAATCACCCCCCACAGGGCAGCAATTGAGTCACCGATGGAAATGCCCGTGCGCACCGGCGGGCGGTCGTCGAAGCCGGTAATGTAGCGCAGACCACCCATCGACTCGCCCACCGCGCCGAAGCCGGGCTGGTCTTTCATCGGCCCGGTCTGGCCAAAGCCCGACAGGCGTACCATGACCAGACGCGGGTTAAGGGCATGCAGCACATCCCAGCCCAGGCCGAGCTTTTCGAGCACGCCCGGGCGGAAGTTTTCGATCAGAATGTCGGCTTGGGCCAGCAGTTTTTTCAGCACCTCGCGGCCTTCGGGGTGCTTGAGGTTAAGCGTGAGCGACTGCTTGTTGCGCGCCTGCACGAACCACCACAGCGAAGTGCCCTCATACAGCTTGCGCCACTTGCGCAGCGGGTCGCCGCCATCCGGAGACTCGACCTTGATCACTTCTGCACCGAATTCGGCACAGATGCGTGAGGCGAACGGCCCGGCAATCAGCGTGCCGAGTTCCACAACTTTAAGGCCGGCGAGGGGTTTGCTGGGCGTCGACATGGGGCATCCGTGGCAGCTGGGCAGAGCCGTGGTTTTATCACACGTCGGTTTCGCCGGGTACTGCTGCGGCGCATGGACGGTGCGGATGGGTTAGACTGTGCCACTTTTCTTTTGCACGAAGCCCCTCGACCATGGCCCAGCCGTCCACCACCTACAAGTTCGAATTGAATCTCACCGACCTCGATCGCAACGTCTACGAAAGCGTCAAGCAAACCATCGCTCGTCACCCGTCGGAAACCGAAGAGCGTATGGCAGTTCGTTTGTTGGCGTACGCGCTTTGGTACAACGAGAACTTGTCGTTTGGCCGTGGCCTGTCGGATGTCGATGAGCCGGCGCTGTGGGAAAAGAGCCTGGACGACCGCGTGCTGCACTGGATCGAAGTCGGCCAACCCGATGCCGACCGCCTGACCTGGTGCTCGCGCCGTACCGAGCGCACCAGCCTGCTGGCCTACGGCAGCCTGCGCGTGTGGGAAGGCAAAGTGGTGAGCGCGGTCAAGAACCTGAAGAACCTGAGCATTGCTGCCGTGCCACAGGAAGTGCTGGAAACCCTGGCCACCGACATGCCGCGCAGCATCAAGTGGGACGTGATGATCAGCGAAGGCACGGTGTTCGTGACTGACGACCGTGGCCAGCATGAAGTGCAACTGCAGTGGCTGCTCGGTGAGCGTGGCTGAAGCAACCCATGCGTATCGAACCTCGCCCCCTGCCGCCGACCCTGCCATTCCTGGGTAACCTGCCTCCCTTGCTGACCCGCCTGTACGCCGCGCGTGGCGTGCAAAGCGAGGCCGAGCTGGACAAAAGCCTGGCGCGTCTGCTGCCGTATCAGCAGCTCAAGGGCATCGAGGCCGGTGTTGACCTGCTGGTCGAGGCCCTCGACCAGCGCCAGCGTATCCTGATTGTGGGTGACTTCGATGCCGATGGTGCCACCGCCAGCACTGTCGGGGTGCTGGGCCTGCGCCTGCTGGGCGCGGCCCATGTTGATTACCTGGTGCCCAACCGGTTCGAGTACGGCTACGGCCTGACCCCGGAAATCGTCGAGGTGGCGCTGCAGCGTCAGCCGCAATTGCTGATTACTGTGGACAACGGCATTTCCAGTGTTGAGGGTGTGGCCGCTGCCAAGGCTGCCGGGCTCAAGGTACTGGTCACCGACCATCATCTGCCGGGTCAGCAACTGCCTGACGCCGACGCCATCATCAACCCCAACCAGCCGGGCTGTACGTTCCCGAGCAAGGCGCTGGCCGGGGTCGGGGTGATCTTCTATGTGCTGATGGCCCTGCGCGCGCGCTTGCGCAGCTTGGGACGCTACGAGACGCAACCGCAGCCGAACATCGGCGAACTGCTCGACCTGGTCGCGCTGGGCAGCGTCGCCGATGTGGTACCGCTGGATGCCAACAACCGCATTCTGGTGCACCAGGGCCTCGAGCGTATTCGCGCCGGCCGTGCCCGGCCAGGGCTGAAAGCCATTCTGGAAGTGGCCCGCCGTGACCACCGGCGCATCACCTCGACCGACCTGGGTTTCATCCTTGGCCCTCGGTTGAACGCTGCCGGGCGCCTGGACGACATGAGCCTGGGCATCGAGTGCCTGCTGTGCGAAGACGCGGCCCTGGCCCAGGACATGGCTCAGCAGCTGGACGACCTGAACCAGGACCGCAAGTCCATCGAGCAGGGCATGCAGCGCGAAGCCCTGGCCCAGCTCAAGGACCTGCCGGTCGAGTCCATGCCTTATGGCCTGTGCCTGTTCGATGCAGATTGGCACCAAGGCGTGATCGGTATTCTGGCTTCGCGCCTGAAAGAACGTTATCACCGGCCGACTATCGCTTTTGCCGATGCCGGCGAGGGCATGCTCAAAGGTTCGGCGCGTTCGGTGCCGGGGTTCCACATCCGTGACGCGCTGGATGCCGTAGCGGCCCGCCACCCCGAGCTGATCAGCAAGTTCGGCGGCCACGCCATGGCAGCGGGGCTGTCGTTGCCCGAGGGCAATTTCCCCGCATTTGCCGAAGCATTCGACGAAGAAGTGCGGCGCCAGTTGCGTGAAGAAGACCTCACCGGCCGGTTGCTGTCCGATGGCAGCCTGGCCTTGGAAGAGTTCCACCTCGACCTGGCCAAAGCCTTGCGCCACGCCGGCCCTTGGGGCCAGCACTTCCCGGAGCCGCTGTTCCATGGCGTGTTCCAGCTGGTGGAGCAGCGTGTGGTGGGCGAACGGCATCTGAAGGTGGTGCTCAAGAGCGAGTGCGGTTCGGTGCGGCTGGACGGTATTGCCTTCGGCATCGACCGCGAAGTGTGGCCGAACCCGACCGTGCGCTGGGTCGAGCTGGCCTACAAGCTGGATGTGAACGAGTTTCGTGGGAATGAAAGTGTGCAGTTGATGATTGCCCACATGGAGCCACGCTGAGGGTCTCGCGGGGTTCGCCTTGATTTTTGTGGTGTGACGGAGATAGAGCGCCGCCCGCGCGGCGCTCGATCTCACAGGCGACATCACTTTCGAGCCAACCACCATCCAGCACCCCACCCAAAATCCCATGGAACCTACCCCCCACCCATTCTGGTCTAGTCTGAAGTTATGACCGGACCTGGGCCAGGGACGTGCAATTGAGTGTCCGGGCCGGATCACCATTGGAGTCCTTGGGAGGTGCCCTCATGAGCCTGCTGCTCGAGCCTTACACCCTGCGTCAGCTGACCCTGCCCAACCGCATCGCTGTGTCACCGATGTGCCAGTATTCCGCCGTCGATGGCCTGGCCAACGATTGGCACCTTGTTCATTTGGGCAGCCGCGCCGTGGGTGGTGCAGGCCTGGTTATCACTGAAGCCGTGGCGGTCACCGCGGATGGCCGCATCACCGCCGAAGACCTTGGCCTGTGGGACGACGCTCAGATCGCCCCGCTGCAACGTATTACCCGCTTCATCACCGCACAAGGTGCCGTGCCTGGTATCCAGCTGGCCCACGCCGGGCGCAAGGCCAGTACCTATCGCCCATGGCTGGGCAAGCAGGGCAGTGTGAAGCTCGAAGACGGTGGCTGGCAGCCAGTAGGGCCATCAAAGATTGCGTTCGACCCACAACACACGCCGCCACGTGAATTGAACCACGACGAGATCCAGGGTGTGATCGCTGCCTTCGTCGCCTCGACCGAGCGCGCCTTGAAGGCCGGTTTCAAGGTGGTCGAAATCCATGCGGCCCATGGCTACCTGTTGCATCAGTTCCTGTCCCCGTTGAGTAACCAGCGCCGCGACGAGTACGGCAGCTGCTTCGAGAACCGCATCCGCCTGACCCTGCAAGTGGTCGAGGCCGTGCGCAAGATCTGGCCGGCCGAATTGCCGCTGTTGGTGCGGGTATCGGCAACCGATTGGGTCGAAGACGGCTGGAACCCCGATGAAACCGTCGAACTGGCCCGCCGACTGCGCGGTTTGGGTGTCGACCTGATCGACGTATCTTCCGGCGGCACTTCGGTAAACGCCGAGATCCCTACCGGCCCCGGCTATCAGACCCGCTTCGCCGAACGCGTGCGCAAGGAATCGGAAATCGCCACCGGCACCGTGGGCATGATCACCGAACCGGCTCAGGCCGAGCACATTTTGCGGACCGGCCAGGCCGACATCATCTTCCTCGCCCGCGAACTGCTGCGCGACCCATACTGGCCGCTGCATGCCGATGATGACCTGGGCGGTAACAAAGCTACCTGGCCCGCGCAGTACCAACGTGCGACCAGCCGGGCCAACCCGATTCACGAGTCGGATCTGCGCGACTAGCATTGTCGGCTTGCGGGTGGTTGGCAAAAATTTTGTGTAGGGCTGAAATCGAGCGCCGCCCGCGCGGCGCATCGCGAGCTGCGCTCGCTCCTACGTTAGTTTCAGGCCAATTACTCCTGTGAAGTTTGTGCGCGAACGCTTTGGCGCATGGCTCTATATCGCGTCATACAAACAAGGTGGTCGCGCGCGTCTGTCACAGGCATAACAGGCCCGAAACAAACGTAGGAGCGAGCGCAGCTCGCGATGCGCCGCGCGGGCGGCGCTCGATTTCTCAGGCCATACAAATCTAACGCCCTACTCCAGAGCCTTCCTCAATGCTTGATCATCACATGCCGCACACAGGTGTAGTCCTCCAGCCCATACATCGACATGTCCTTCCCGTACCCCGAATGCTTCTGCCCGCCATGGGGCATTTCGCTCACCAGCATGAAGTGGGTGTTCACCCAGGTGCAGCCATACTGCAAGCGCGCTGCCAGGCGGTGGGCGCGGCCGGTGTCGCGGGTCCATACCGATGAGGCCAGGCCGTAGTTGGAGTCGTTGGCCCACTCCAGTGCCTGCGCTTCGTCGGTGAAGCGGGTGACCGACACCACCGGGCCGAACACTTCATTGCGCACGATCTCGTCATCCTGCTGGGCATCGGCCAGCACCGTCGGCTCGAAGAAGAAGCCCTCGCCATCGATCACCTTGCCCCCCGTCACCAGGCGAATGTGCGGCTGGGCGATGGCGCGCTGTACCAGGCCGGCTACCTTGTCGCGGTGCTGGGCACTGATCAGTGGCCCCAGCTCGGTGTCCTCGGCATCTTGCAGGCCGGGTTTGAGGCTTGCGACGGCTTCACCTAGGCGCTCGACAAAGCGCTCGTAGATCCCGTCCTGCACATACAGGCGGCAGGCGGCGGTGCAGTCCTGGCCGGCGTTGTAGAAGCCGAAGGTGCGGATGCCATCAACGGCAGCGTCGATGTCGGCATCGTCGAACACCAGCACCGGGGCCTTGCCACCCAGTTCCATGTGCATGCGTTTCACGCTGTCGGCGGTGGCGCTGATGATGTGCGCGCCGGTAGGGATCGAACCGGTCAGCGACACCATGCGCACCTTGGGGTGATTGACCAGCGGGTTGCCCACCGTCTGGCCGCGGCCGAACAGGATGTTCAGTACGCCCGGTGGCAGCAGGTCCTGAGACAGCTCACCCAGGCGCAGGGCGGTCAGTGGCGTCAATTCGGAAGGCTTGATCACCACGGTGTTGCCAGCGGCCAGAGCGGGGGCGATCTTCCAGGCCAGCATCATCAACGGGTAGTTCCACGGGGCGATCGAAGCCACCACGCCCAGCGGGTCGCGGCGGATCATCGAGGTGTGGCCCGGCAGGTACTCGCCGGCCGCCGAACCGCCCAGGCAGCGCGCGGCACCGGCAAAATAGCGGAACACGTCGGCAATGGCCGGGATTTCGTCATTCAACGCGGCACTCAGCGGCTTGCCGCAGTTCTGCGATTCAAGCCGGGCCAGTTCATCGCCATGGGCTTCGATGGCATCCGCCAGCGCCAGCAAGGCTTGCGAGCGGTCCTTGGGGCTGGTTTGCGACCAGCTGTCGAAGGCCTGGTCGGCGGCGCGCACGGCGCTGTCCACCTGGGCTTCGGTGGCTTCATTGATCTGCGCCAGGGCAGTGCCCAGCGCCGGGTTGAGCACGGTCCAGGCCGGGCCTTGGCCAGCGACCAGTTGGCCATTGATCAGCATCTGCGTTTGCATCGGGGGACTCCTCCAGGGTCATTTGCCACTGCCCGCGACGCTTTCACCGCCGCGGGTCAGGTAATAGGCGCCAAGGATCGGCAGCATGGTCACCAGCATCACCAGCATGGCGACCACGTTGGTCACCGGCACGTCGCGTGGGCGGCTGAGCTGGTTGAGCAGCCAGATCGGCAGGGTGCGTTCGTGGCCGGAAGTGAAGGTGGTGACGATGATTTCATCGAACGACAGGGCAAAGGCCAGCATGCCGCCGGCCAGCAGCGCCGAGCCGAGGTTGGGCAGGATGATGTAGCGGAAGGTTTGCCAGCCATCGGCGCCCAGGTCCATCGAGGCTTCGATCAGGCTTTGCGAGGTGCGCCGCAGGCGGGCGATCACGTTGTTGTAGACGATGACCACGCAGAACGTGGCGTGGCCGACCACGATGGTGAACACGCCGGGTTCGATACCCAAGGTCTTGAACGCTGAAAGCAGGGCTATACCGGTGATGATGCCGGGCAGGGCGATGGGCAGGATCAGCATCAGCGAAATGCTCTCCTTGCCAAAGAAATTGCGCCGATACAGCGCCGCCGAGGCCAGCGTGCCGAGGACCAGGGCGATTAGCGTGGCCAGGCAGGCCACCTGTAGCGACAGCTTGATTGCCTCCAGTACATCGGGCCGGGCGAAGGCTACGGCGAACCATTTCAAGGTAAAACCCTTGGGTGGGAAACTGAACGCCGCGTCTTCGGTGTTGAAGGCGTACAGGAAGATGATCAGGATCGGAAAATGCAAAAACAGCAACCCGCCCCAGGCCGCCAGGCGCAGCCCCGTTGATGCTTTTTCAGAGTGCATCGAAGGCCCCCAGGCGCTTGACGATGGACAGGTACACCGCAATCAGCACGATCGGCACCAAAGTGAACGCGGCAGCCATCGGTATGTTGCCGATCGCCCCTTGCTGGGCATAGACCATGCTGCCGATGAAATAGCCGGGCGGGCCGACCAGTTGCGGCACGATGAAGTCGCCCAGGGTGAGCGAGAACGTGAAGATCGAGCCGGCCGCAATGCCCGGAATCGAAAGCGGCAAGATCACCTGGACGAAGGTTTGCCCAGGCCGTGCGCCGAGGTCTGCCGAGGCCTGCAGCAGTGAAGGCGGCAGGCGCTCCAGCGAGGCCTGGATCGGCAGGATCATGAACGGCAGCCAGATGTACACGAACACCATGAAGCGCCCCAGGTGGGAGGTCGACAGCGTGCTGCCGCCCACGCCCGGCACGGCCAGCACCGCTTGCAGCAGCCCGTCCAGGTGCAGCTGCTGGACAAACCACTGCGCCACGCCGCCCTTGGCCAGCAGCAGGGTCCAGGCATAGGTCTTGACGATGTAGCTGGCCCACATCGGCATCATCACCGCGATGTAGAAAAACGCCTTGGTCTTGCCGCTGGTGTAGCGCGCCATGTAATAGGCGATGGGGAAGGCCAGCACCGCGCTGGCCAACGACACGGCCACGGCCATGCCCAGGGTGCGCAGGATGATGTCGAAGTTCGACGGGTTGAACAGCGCGGCGAAGTTGCCCAGGGTGAGGTCCGGGGCCACCGCCATGGTGAAGTCGTCAAAGGTATAGAAGCCCTGCCACAGTAGGTTCAGCAACGAGCCCAGGTAGATCGCGCCAAACCAGGTCAGCGGCGGTACCAGCAGCAGTGCCAGGTACAGGTTGGGGCGCCGGTACAGCAGGTTGGACAGGCTACGCAGTGCACTCATGTCAGCTGGCCTCGGTTTCCTGCAGCACCGTCATGGCTTCGCGGGGCCAGTGTGCCAGCACCTGTTGACCAGGCTGCCAGGCCTGTGCTGGTGCTTGCCAGCGGTCGTTGGCCTGGCTTACCGCCAACAGTTGGCCGTTGTCCAGCTGCAGCTCATAGCGGGTGGCGCTGCCCTGGTACTGCACATCGCGTAGTACGCCGCTCACTTGCACCTCATGGCTGGTTACCACCGGGTCGCCCAGGCGGATGTGCTCGGGTCGGATGGAGAAGGGCGCCGAGCTGCCATTGAGTGCCACGGCCAATTCGCCACGCACCACGTTGGAGGTGCCAACGAACTCGGCGACGAAGGTGGTGGCAGGCTTCATGTACAGGTTGCGCGGTGTGTCGACCTGCTCGATGCGGCCGCGGTTGAACACCGCAACCCGGTCGGACATCGACAGTGCCTCGGTCTGGTCGTGGGTGACGAAGATGAAGGTGATACCCAACTGGCGTTGCAGTTTTTTCAGTTCGCCTTGCATCTGTTCGCGTAGCTTCAGGTCCAGTGCGCCCAGCGGCTCGTCTAGCAGCAGTACCCGGGGCCGGTTGACCAGCGCCCGGGCCAGAGCCACGCGCTGGCGCTGGCCACCGGACAGCTGCGCCGGCTTGCGCGCGCCGTAGCCGGCCAGAGCCACCATGGCCAGTGCTTCTTCGGCACGGCTGTGGCGCTCGGCCTTGGCCACGCCTTTTACTTTCAGGCCATAGGCGATGTTGTCCAGCACGTTCATGTGCGGGAACAGGGCGTAGTCCTGGAACACGGTGTTGACGTCACGCTGGTAGGGCGGCACACCAGCGGCCTCGACACCGTGGATACGGATCGAGCCGCTGGAGGGTTGTTCAAAGCCGGCGATCAGGCGCAGGCAGGTGGTCTTGCCCGAGCCGGAAGGGCCGAGCATGGAGAAGAACTCGCCATCGATGATGTCGATGCTGACCTGGTCGACAGCCTTGACCTCGCCGAAGGTGCGGGAAACCTGGGTGAACTGGACGGCTAGGGGCATGCGTGGGCTCCGGACATCAATGTTCTCCTGTGCGGCCCCTTCGCGGGCGTGCCCGCGAAGGGGCCGTTACAGGCATTCAGGCAACCTCAGCGACCACCCATGATCGCAATGTAATCCTGCGTCCAGCGGCTATAAGGCACGAACTTGCCTCCCTGGGCCTGCGGGGTTTTCCAGAAGGCGATCTTGTCGAAGTTGTCGAACCCGTTGGTCTTGCACCCCTCGGCGCCCAGCAGCTCGCTACCGGTACATGCTGCCGGCACCGCCGGCAACGAGCCGAACCAGGCCGCCACGTCACCCTGCACCTTCGGCTGCAGCGACCAGTCCATCCATTTGTAGGCGCAGTTGGGGTGCTTGGCCTCGCTGTGCAGCATGGTGGTGTCGGCCCAGCCGGTCGCACCTTCCTTGGGAATGGTCGAGGCCACTGGCTGGTTCTCGGCCTTCAGGCCATTGACCATGTAGCCCCAGGAACTGGAGGCGACCACGCCTTCGTTCTTCACATCGCTCATCTGTACCGTGGCGTCATGCCAGTAACGGTGGATCAGCGGTTGCTGCTGGCGCAGCAGCTCCAGCACGGCCTTGTACTGTGCCTCGTTCAGCTCGTACGGGTCCTTGATGCCCAGCTCCGGCTTGGCCGATTTCAGGTACAGCGCTGCGTCGGCGATGTAGATCGGCCCGTCGTAGGCCTGCACGCGGCCTTTGTTCGGCTTGCCGTCGGGCAGGTTCTGCGGCTCGAACACCACGCCCCAGCTGGTGGGGGGCTGCTTGAAGGTATTGGTGTTGTACAGCAGCACGTTCGGCCCCCACTGGTACGGGGTGCCATAAATCTGCTTGTCGACCACGTACCAGCCACCGTTCTGCAAGCGCGGGTCGAGGTTTTTCCAGTTGGGGATCAGTGCGGTATTGATCGGTTGCACGCGCTTGCCCACGATCAGCCGCAGCGAAGCATCGCCCGAGGCAGTGACCAGGTCGTAACCGCCCTTGGTCATCAGGCTGACCATTTCATCCGAGGTGGCGGCCGTTTTCACGCTGACCTTGCAGCCGGTTTCCTTCTCGAAACCGGTCACCCAGTCGTAGGCTTTGTCGCTTTCACCGCGCTCGATGTAGCCCGGCCAGGCGACGATATCCAGGCGCCCCTCGCCAGGCCCCAGGGCCTTGGGCGGTTCGGCAGCCTGCAGGCTGGCGCTGGCCAGCACGGCGCCCGTCATGGCGCTGAGCAATGCGGTCTTGTGCACTGACATGGTGTTCCCTCTTCTTGGAGATCTTGGTCGGGGCAGTCATCAAGCAAGCCGTGAAGCAATTGTTATAAGCGTAGTGCGGTTGCGCGAGGTATTGGCGATATCGAGTCTAGTTGGCTTTTTGCCAGCCAATGCAACATCCCGAAGCAAATCCACGATGGCGTGTACTGCGCCAAGCCTTACTCTGGCGATTGAATTTTCTTACGTGGAGACACGCGAATGAACACCCGGGGCTTGCTTGATCAACTCCTCAAATCCGGCCAGCAACTGCTCGAAAAGCAAGGGGGCGCCAGCAAGGCTGGGGGCGCTGCCGGTGGGCTTGGCGGGCTGTTGTCCGGAGCCGGTGGCGGCCTGTTGGGTGGCGGGGCACTGGGCCTGTTGCTGGGTAGCAAGAAGGCCCGCAAGTACGGCGGCAAGGCCCTGACCTACGGTGGCCTGGCCGCGCTGGGGGTGCTGGCCTATAAAGCCTACGGCAACTGGCAGGCCAACCAGCGGGTGGCCGTAGCCGAACCGCAAACCGTCGACCGCCTGCCGCCCGCCCAGGCCGAGCAGCACAGCCAGGCCGTGCTGCGGGCGCTGGTGGCGGCGGCCAAGTCCGATGGCCACATCGATGAGCGCGAGCGGGCGCTGATCGAAGGTGAGTTCACCCGCCTGGACAGCGACCGCGAACTGCAGCACTGGCTGCATGCCGAACTGAACAAGCCGCTGGACCCGGCCGAAGTCGCCCGCGCTGCGCAAACACCAGAGATGGCGGCCGAGATGTACCTGGCCAGCGTGTTGATGGTCGACCAGGAAAACTTCATGGAGCGTGCCTACCTGGATGAACTCGCCCGCCAACTGCGGCTGGACCCGGCGCTGCGCCAGGAGCTGGAGAGCCAGGCCCGTCTCGCCGCCGGCCAATAGTCGGCGCAGAACGTGTGTAGGAGCGGCCTTGTGTCGGGATCGTGCCGCTCCTACAAAAACTTCGACTGCTGTGCGTTTGGCCTCACTTAACCCGCAAATCTGTAAGGCCTCTGGGCTATACTTCGGCGATTTTTCCCGCTCGTTGTGAATTCCTGAGGGCTGAATGTGAAGAACTGGACCTTGCGCCAACGGATCCTGGCAAGTTTCGCCGTGATCATCGCCATCATGTTGTTGATGATCGTGGCCGCCTACTCGCGGTTGGTTGCCATCGAAACCGCCGAAGAGGCGGTGGGGACCGACAGCATTCCCGGGGTCTACTACAGCTCGATGATCCGCAGTGCCTGGGTCGACAGCTATGTCACCAGCCAGCAACTAGTGGGCCTGTCCAACCACCGCGAAATCACTTCGGCTGACATGGAGCTGTTCAAGAGCTTTGAAGACAGGCTCAAGCAACACATGGCCAGCTACCAGGCCACCATTCAGGAGAAAGACGACCAGACCCGCTTCGACGCCTTCGTTCAGCTCGAAGAAAACTACATGAAGCTGATAGGCCAGGTACTGGATGCTTATCGCCAGCACAACTACGACGAAGCCCAGCGGCTGATTACCGATGTACTCACCCCTGCCTGGGTAGACGGGCGCAAGCACCTGAATGAAGTGATCGAGAACAACCGGGCTTCTGCCGACGCGGCCACCAGCGAAATCGTCAGTGCCGTGAGCACGGCCAAAGGCAGCATGGTGGTTTCGCTGTTGCTGGCGATCGTCGCCGCTGGCATTTGCGGCCTGTTGCTGATGCGTGCCATCACCGCCCCGATGCAGCGCATTGTTCACGCCCTCGACAAGCTGCGCTCCGGCGACCTGAGCATGCGCCTGAGCCTGGACCGCAAAGACGAGTTTGGCGCCATCGAAAGCGGTTTCAACGAAATGGCCGAGGCACTGGCCAACCTGGTGGCCCAGGCCCAGCGCTCGTCGGTGCAGGTAACCACTTCGGTCACTGAAATCGCCGCTACATCCAAACAACAGCAAGCCACCGCTACCGAGACGGCCGCCACCACCACGGAAATTGGCGCTACCTCGCGGGAGATTGCCGCCACCTCACGTGACCTGGTGCGCACCATGACCGAAGTCACCTCGGCCGCCGACCAGGCCTCCAGCCTTGCAGGCTCCGGCCAGCAGGGCCTGGCGCGCATGGAGGAGACCATGCACCAAGTGATGGGCGCTGCCGACCTGGTCAATGCCAAACTCGGCATCCTCAATGAAAAGGCCAGCAACATCACCCAGATGGTGGTGACCATCGTCAAGGTCGCCGACCAGACCAACCTGCTGTCGCTCAACGCTGCCATCGAGGCGGAAAAAGCCGGCGAGTATGGCCGTGGTTTTGCCGTGGTGGCCACTGAAGTGCGCCGCCTGGCCGACCAGACCGCCGTGGCCACCTACGACATCGAGCAGATGGTGCGCGAGATCCAGTCGGCGGTATCGGCCGGGGTCATGGGCATGGACAAGTTCTCCGAAGAGGTGCGCCGCGGCATGTTCGAGGTGCAACAGGTGGGCGAGCAGCTCAGCCAGATCATTCACCAGGTGCAGGCTTTGGCGCCGCGTGTGCTGATGGTCAACGAAGGCATGCAGGCCCAGGCCACCGGTGCCGAGCAGATCAACCAGGCGCTGGCCCAGCTCAGCGATGCCAGCACCCAGACTGTTGAGTCGCTGCGCCAGGCCAGTTTTGCCATCGATGAGCTGAGCCAGGTGGCCGCTGGCCTGCGTGGCGGCGTGTCGCGCTTCAAAGTCTGACCGCGATGAACGACTTGCACCCGCACGCCGCACGGGCGGACAACGCCAAAGGGGCGCTGTACCTGCAGTTTTGTATCGGGGAACAGCGTTTTGCCCTGAGCGTGCACGAGGTCATCGAGGTGTTGCCGCGCCAGCCGCTCAAACCGATAGCCCAGGCACCGGGCTGGGTCGCGGGGATCCTTTCCCATCGTGGGCAACTGGTACCGGTGATCGACCTTGCTGCGCTGAGTTTTGGCCAGCCTGCGGCACACCGTACCAGTACCCGTCTGGTGTTGGTGCATTATCGGGGTGGCCTGCAACTGGGACTGATCCTGGAGCAGGCCACCGAGACGTTGCGCTGCCGCCCCGACGAGTTCCAGCCCTATGGTGTGGACAGCGGCGAAGCCCCGTACCTGGGGCCGGTACGCCAGGATGACCAAGGCCTGCTGCAACGCATCGAAGTCAACGATCTGTTGCCTGATGCCGTGCACCAACTGCTGTACACGGTCGAGCCGACAGGGATGCCGACATGAACGAACGTTTCTTCCGCTTCTTGCGCGAGCGCATTGGCCTGGACGTCGAATCGGTGGGTGCGCCCATGGTCGAGCGCGCGCTGCGCCAGCGTTGCGTGGCCATGAACGCCATCGACCTGGATGATTACTGGCTGCGCCTGCAGCAGTCGGCCGATGAGCAACAGGCGTTGATCGAAGCGGTGATCGTCCCGGAAACCTGGTTCTTCCGCTACCCGGAATCCTTCACAGCCCTGGCCAGCCTGGCACACAAACGCCTGGCCGAATTGGCCGGAGCACGGCCACTGCGCCTGCTCAGCCTGCCATGCTCGACAGGCGAGGAGCCCTATTCGCTGGCCATGGCCCTGCTCGACGCCGGCATCGCGCCGGGGGCGTTCCTGATCGACGGCATGGACATCAGCCCCAATTCGGTGGCCAAGGCCGGGAAGGCCGTATACGGGCGCAACGCCTTCCGGGGCAGCGACCTAGGCTTTCGCGAGCGCTACTTCGATGCCCTCGACGAAGGCCATCGCCTGCATGAGCGGGTGCAGCGGCAAGTGAGCCTGCAAGTGGGCAATGTGCTTGACCCGGCGTTGGCCACCCGCGATGGCCTGTACGACTTCGTGTTCTGCCGCAACCTGTTGATCTACTTTGACGTGGCGACCCAGCAGCGTGTGTTCGAAGTGCTCAAGCGTCTGCTGCATCCGCAGGGTGTATTGTTCATCGGCCCGGCCGAAGGCAGCTTGCTGGCGCGGATGGGAATGCGCCCGCTGGGCATTGCCCAATCGTTCGCCTACGTGCGCCAAGAAGGCAGTAGCGCCCCACAGGCCTTGGCCCCGGCACAACCTGCACGGCGTACCGTGCTACCGCACGCCCCGGTGGGTTATCCACCCCCCGCCGCGCCATTGCCGCGTCCGTTACGGGCAGTACCGGTAGTCGCTAGACCCGCGCCGACCCGCGAACCCAAACGCGAGGACGCAAACGACCTGCTGGCCAGTATCGCCCGGCTTGCCAATGCTGGCGCCAGCGAACAGGCGCGTGCCGAATGCCAGCGCTACCTGGGCCAGTACGCGCCGTCGGCACAGGTTTACTACTGGCTGGGGTTGCTCAGTGATACCGACGGCGATGCGCAACAGGCACTGACCCACTACCGCAAGGCGCTGTACCTTGAGCCGCAACACCCTGAGGCGCTGGTGCACCTGGCGGCCTTGCTGGCGGCCCAGGGCGACCAGGCCGGTGCCCGACGCCTGCAGGAGCGTGCAGCGCGGGTTGGCCGGGAGCCTGAACGATGAAGGGTGACACTGCGATGCAGCTACTCGCCGAAGACGACGCGCACATCGACGATTGCTGGAACCGTATTGGTGTGCACGGCGACAAGCAATGCCCGCTGTTGGCGCGTCATGTGCACTGCCGCAATTGCGACGTGTATGCGGCTGCGGCAACACGCCTGCTTGACCGCTACGCGCTGATGCAGGACCACCAGGCCGCGGCGGCGCAGCCGGTTGAAGAAAACACCGGCCGTTCCATGCTGTTGTTCCGCCTGGGCGAAGAGTGGTTGGCACTGGCCACCGCCAGCCTGGCCGAAATCGCCCCGTTGCAGGCTGTGCATGCGCTGCCGCACCAGCGCTCGCGGGTGTTGCAGGGGGTTGCCAATGTTCGCGGTGCCCTGGTGCCGTGTCTGTCACTGGCCGATTTGCTGGGCGTACAAGCCGGCACCGACGAACAACGTAGCGGCAGGGCGATGCCACGCATGCTGATTCTGGCTGCCGAAGGTGGCCCTGTGGTAATGGCCGTAGAGGAAATCGACGGTATTCACCGGCTCGACCCGCTGCTGCTGGGCAGTGGCCAGGACGCCACGCGCTTCACTGCCGCAGTGCTGCAGTGGCGTGGGCGCAGCGTGCGAGTGCTGGACGATCAACATTTACTGTCTGCCGTGCAGCGGAGCCTGTCATGACCCCAGAGCAAATGCGCGATGCATCGTTGCTCGAACTGTTCAGCCTGGAGGCCGAGGCGCAAACCCAGGTGCTCAGCGCCGGCCTGATGGCGTTGGAGCGCAACCCCACCCAGGCCGACCAGCTTGAGGCCTGCATGCGCGCCGCCCATTCGTTGAAGGGGGCCGCGCGTATCGTCGGGGTGGATGCCGGCGTGAGTGTCGCCCACGTTATGGAAGATTGCCTGGTAGCCGCCCAGGAGGGCCGCTTGCGGTTGAGCGCCGAGCATATCGACGCGCTGTTGCAGGGGACCGACTTGCTAATGCGCATCGCCACACCAGGCGATGCCGTGGCGCAGGCGACCTTGCCGGTATTTCTTGCACAAATGGCCAGCTTGCTCGACCCAGGCGCTGCGACCGTGCCTGCGGTGCCGCTGGCCGCCCCGCTGCAAGCGGAACCGCAGGTGGCGACCTTGCCGTCTGAACCGCTGGTAGTGCCAGTCGACCCGGCTGAACCCGAGCCGGAGCCCGAGCCTGTCCTGCGGCGCAAGCCCGGCAAGCGCGTTGGCGAAGGGGCCGAGCGGGTACTGCGTGTCACCGCCGACCGTCTTAACAGCCTGCTCGACTTGTCCAGCAAGTCGCTCGTGGAAACCCAGCGGCTCAAGCCATACCTGGCCACCTTGCAGCGCCTCAAACGCATGCACGGTCAGGGCATGCAGGCGCTCGACGGCCTGCGCATGCAACTGGAGGACAGTGGCCAAAGCAGCGAGGTGCTCGAAGCCCTGGCGCAAACCCAGCGGCTGCTGGCGAAAACCCAGCAGATCCTGCAGCAGCAGGCGGCCGACCTGGACGAGTTCGGCTGGCAGGCCAGCCAGCGTGCGCAGTTGCTCTACGACACCGCCCTGGCCTGCCGGATGCGCCCGTTCGCCGACGTGTTGACCGGGCAAAGCCGTATGGTGCGTGACCTTGGGCGCTCGCTGGGAAAACCGGTGCGACTGGTGGTGGACGGCGAGAAGACCCAGGTCGACCGCGATGTGCTGGAAAAGCTCGAAGCGCCCCTGACCCACCTGTTACGCAATGCCGTCGACCACGGTATCGAACTGCCAGAAAGGCGGCTGCTGGCGGGCAAGCCAGACGAGGGCGTGATCCGCCTGCGCGCTTCGCACCAGGCAGGCATGCTCAGCCTGGAGTTGATCGACGATGGTGCCGGCATCGACCTGGAGCGCCTGCGCAGCAGCATCGTCGAGCGCGCCCTGTCACCTGCCGACACGGTGGCGCGGATGAGCGATGCGGAGCTGCTGACGTTCCTGTTCCTGCCCGGTTTCAGCTTGCGTGACAAGGTCACCGAAGTGTCCGGGCGCGGTGTGGGGCTGGATGCGGTGCAGCACATGGTTCGCGAACTGCGCGGCTCGATCGAGCTGACGCAGGTGGCGGGGCAGGGCTGTCGCTTCCACTTGCAGGTGCCGCTGACCCTGTCGGTGGTGCGTAGCCTGGTGGTCGAGGTGGGCGGTGAAGCCTACGCCTTCCCGCTGGCCTATATCGAACGCACGCTGGAAGTGACCGCTGAACAGATCGTTCAGATCGAAGGCCGTCAGCACTTCTGGCACGAAGGCCGGCACATTGGCCTGGTGGCGGCCAGCCAGTTGCTCAACCGCCCAGCCGGGCAAAGTGACGAAGCCAGCCTGCGGGTGGTGGTAATCCGTGAGCGCGAGCAACTGTACGGCGTGGCCGTGGAGCGTCTGGTGGGCGAGCGTGTGTTGGTGGTAATGCCTCTCGACCCACGGTTGGGCAAGGTGCAGGACATTTCCTCCGGCGCCTTGCTGGATGATGGCTCGGTGGTACTGATCGTCGATGTCGAAGACTTGCTGCGCTCGGTGGAAAAACTGCTCAGCACCGGCAGCCTGGAGCGCATCGAGCGCGGCAGCAGTGGCGTTCGCGGGGTGACCCGCAAGCGGGTGCTGGTAGTCGATGACTCGCTGACCGTGCGCGAACTGCAGCGCAAGCTGCTGGGCAACCGTGGCTACGACGTGGCGGTGGCAGTAGATGGCATGGACGGCTGGAACGCCCTGCGCGGCGAGGACTTCGACTTGCTGATCACCGACATCGACATGCCGCGCATGGACGGTATCGAACTGGTGACCCTGGTGCGCCGTGATCAGCGCCTGCAATCGCTACCCGTGATGGTGGTGTCCTACAAAGACCGTGAGGAGGACCGACGGCGTGGCCTGGATGCCGGCGCCGACTACTATTTGGCAAAGGCCAGTTTCCACGACGATGCGTTGCTGGATGCTGTGGTGGAGCTGATCGGAGGTGCTCAGGGATGAAGATCGCCATCGTCAATGACATGCCCATGGCCGTCGAGGCGCTGCGTCGTGCGGTCGCCTTCGAGCCCGCGCACCAGGTGGTGTGGGTAGCCAGCAATGGCGCCGAAGCGGTGCAACGCTGCGCCGAGCAACTGCCGGACCTGATCCTCATGGACCTGATCATGCCGGTGATGGACGGCGTGGAGGCCACTCGGCGGATCATGGCCGAAACCCCGTGCGCCATCGTCATCGTTACGGTCGACCGCAAGCAGAACGTGCATAGGGTGTTCGAGGCCATGGGCCATGGCGCCCTCGACGTGGTCGATACGCCGGCGCTGGGGGCGGGTGATGCCCGTGAAGCGGCCGCACCCCTGCTGCGCAAAATTCTCAATATCGGCTGGCTGGTCGGCCAGCAGCGCGCCCCGGCAGCAAGGCCGGTGGCTACACCGCTGCGCGAGGCTTCCCAACGTCGCGGGCTGGTGGCGATCGGCTCGTCGGCGGGCGGCCCAGCAGCGCTTGAAGTATTGCTCAAGGGCTTGCCGGCTGCGTTTCCGGCGGCCATCGTGCTGGTCCAGCATGTGGACCAGGTGTTTGCCGCCGGCATGGCCGAATGGCTCAGCAGCGCAGCAGGCCTGCCGGTGCGCCTGGTCCGTGAAGGCGAACCGCCGCAGCCCGGGCAGGTGTTGCTGGCCGGTACCAACCACCACATTCGGCTGCTACAGAACGGCCAACTGGCCTACACTGCCGAACCTGTCAATGAAATCTACCGGCCCTCGATCGATGTGTTCTTCGAGAGCGTGGCACGTTACTGGAATGGCGATGCGGTGGGTGTGCTGCTTACCGGCATGGGGCGTGACGGCGCCCAAGGCCTGAAACTGATGCGTCAGCAGGGTTTTCTGACCATTGCCCAGGACCAGGCCAGCAGTGCGGTGTACGGCATGCCCAAGGCCGCTGCGGCCATCGATGCCGCCGTGGAAATTCGCCCGCTGGAACGCATCGCCGGGCGCTTGATGGAATTTTTCGCAAAATGACGAAATGTATTGAATCACGCCGCCAAACCGGTCGTGATCGGGTGAACAGGTATGATTGATTTACCGATCGAAGGTTTCGCGACCCCCAACGAAAACTCGGCGATGGTGCTGCTGGTCGATGACCAGGCCATGATCGGCGAAGCGGTGCGGCGTGGCCTGGCCAATGAAGACAACATCGACTTCCACTTCTGCGCCGACCCGCACCAGGCGGTGGCCCAGGCCATGCGCATCAAGCCCACGGTTATCCTCCAGGACCTGATCATGCCTGGCCTGGACGGCTTGACCCTGGTGCGCGAGTACCGTAACAACCCGGCGACCCAGGACATCCCGATCATCGTTCTGTCGACCAAGGAAGACCCGCTGGTCAAGAGCGCGGCCTTTGCCGCCGGTGCCAACGATTACCTGGTCAAGCTGCCCGACACCATCGAGCTGGTGGCGCGTATCCGCTACCACTCGCGCTCGTACCTCACCCTGCTACAACGCGACGAGGCCTACCGTGCCCTGCGCGTCAGCCAGCAGCAGTTGCTCGATTCCAACCTGATGCTGCAGCGTCTGATGAACTCCGATGGCCTGACCGGGCTGTCCAACCGCCGCCACTTCGACGAGTACCTGGAGCTGGAATGGCGTCGGGCGATGCGTGAACAACAGCAGTTGTCGTTGCTGATGATCGACGTCGACTACTTCAAGGCCTATAACGACAGCTTTGGTCACCTGGCCGGCGACGAGGCGTTGCGCCAGGTCGCCGAAGCCATTCGGGCTTCGTGTTCGCGGCCCACCGACCTGCCGGCACGTTACGGCGGCGAGGAGTTTGCCCTGGTGCTGCCCAACACCTCGCCTGGTGGGGCACGCCTGGTGGCCGAGAAGCTGCGCCAGACCGTATTGGGGCTGGGCATCCCGCATACCGCGCCAGTGGCCGACTCGTACCTGACCGTGAGCATTGGCTTGGCCACCCAGACCCCGGCCGTCGGCAGCCATTGCCGGCAGTTGATCTCGGCGGCGGACAAAGGCCTGTACCTGGCCAAGAATGGCGGCCGTAACCAGGTCGGCATCGCCTGACAGGGGTTTTCTGTTGGTTTTTTCGCGGCTGTTGACTGCCCGGCGGGTCTGCCGCCGTGCGGCGGACTCGGTTATACTCGCGGGCTTTTCACCGTATTCGCACGAGTAGCCAGCCCATGGAAATCCAACCGATCCTGAACACCATCAAGGACCTCACCGAGCGTTCCCAGTCAATTCGGGGGTATCTTTGACTACGATCACAAGCATGACCGCCTGATCGAAGTCAACCGCGAGCTGGAAGACCCCAACGTCTGGAACAAGCCCGAGTACGCCCAGGCCCTGGGCCGTGAGCGTGCCATGCTGGCCCAGGTCGTCGAGACCCTGGACAAGCTGTCCAACGGCCTGGGCGACTGCCAGGACCTGCTCGACATGGCCGTCGAGGAAAATGACGAAGGCGCCGTCAGCGATGTCGTGACCGAGCTGGAAGGCCTGGAAGAAAACCTGGCCCAGCTTGAGTTCCGTCGCATGTTCAGCGGCGAGATGGACATGAACAACGCCTACCTGGACATCCAGGCCGGCTCCGGTGGTACCGAAGCGCAGGACTGGGCCAACATCCTGTTGCGCATGTACCTGCGCTGGGCCGACAAGCGTGGTTTCGATGCCACCATCATCGAGCTGTCCGAAGGCGAAGTCGCCGGTATCAAAGGCGCGACCGTACACATCAAGGGTGAATACGCCTTCGGCTGGCTGCGGACTGAAATCGGCGTGCACCGTCTGGTGCGCAAGAGCCCGTTCGACTCCGGTGCTCGTCGTCACACCTCTTTCTCGGCAGTGTTCGTGTCGCCCGAAATCGACGACAAGGTCGAAATCGAGATCAACCCGTCCGACCTGCGTATCGACACCTACCGCTCCTCCGGTGCCGGTGGTCAGCACGTGAACACCACCGACTCGGCCGTCCGTATCACCCACGTGCCGACCAACACCGTGGTGGCCTGCCAGAACGAACGTTCCCAGCACGCCAACAAGGACACCGCCATGAAAATGCTGCGGGCCAAGTTGTACGAGCTGGAAATGCAGAAGCGCAACGCCGCCTCGCAGGCGCTGGAAGACAGCAAGTCGGACATCGGCTGGGGCCACCAGATCCGCTCGTACGTGCTGGATGACTCGCGCATCAAGGACTTGCGTACCGGCGTCGAGCGCAGCGATTGCCAGAAGGTGCTGGACGGCGACCTCGACCAGTACCTGGAAGCGAGCCTCAAGCAAGGGCTGTAAGCCGCACACCACTGCCGCGATACCTGGCTACCCGCCGGTATCGCGTGCCCTGCCCGAAAAGGGCAACGAATACCTGATGGAAAGAATGACGACATGAGCGACCTCAAGACCGAATCGCAAGACCTGCAACAGGAAGAAAACGCCCTGATCGCCCTGCGCAAGGAAAAACTTGCCGCCGAGCGTGCCAAGGGCAACGCCTTCCCCAACGACTTCCGTCGCGACAGCTACTGCAACGACCTGCAGAAGCAGTACGCGGACAAGACCAAGGAAGAGCTGGAAGCAGCCGCGATCCCGGTCAAGGTAGCCGGCCGTATCATGCTCAACCGTGGCTCGTTCATGGTGATCCAGGACATGACCGGTCGTATCCAGGTCTACGTCAACCGCAAAACCCTGCCAGAAGAAACCCTGGCCGCCGTCAAAACCTGGGACCTGGGCGACATCATCAGCGCCGAAGGCACCCTGGCCCGCTCCGGCAAGGGCGACCTGTACGTCGAAATGACCAACGTGCGCCTGCTGACCAAGTCGCTGCGCCCACTGCCCGACAAGCACCACGGCCTCACCGACACCGAACAGCGCTACCGCCAGCGTTACGTCGACCTGATGGTCAACGAAGAAACCCGCCACACCTTCCGTGTGCGTTCGCAGGTGATCTCGCACATCCGCAAGTTCCTCATCGAGCGTGACTTCCTCGAAGTGGAAACCCCGATGCTGCAGACCATCCCGGGTGGTGCCGCGGCCAAGCCGTTCGAAACCCACCACAACGCCCTGGACATGGCCATGTTCCTGCGTATCGCGCCGGAGCTGTACCTCAAGCGCCTGGTCGTGGGTGGCTTCGAGAAGGTGTTCGAGATCAACCGCAACTTCCGTAACGAAGGCGTTTCGACCCGTCACAACCCAGAATTCACCATGCTTGAGTTCTACCAGGCCTACGCCGACTACCGCGACAACATGGACCTCACCGAGGAACTGTTCCGCGAACTGGCGCTGCTGGTACTAGGCAGCACCGACGTGCCGTACGGCGACAAGGTGTTCCACTTCGGCGAACCGTTCGCCCGCCTGTCGGTGTTCGACTCGATCCTCAAGTACAACCCGGAGCTGACCGCTGCCGACCTGCAGGACGTCGACCGCGCCCGCGACATCGCCAGGAAGGCCGGTGCCAAGGTGCTGGGCCACGAAGGCCTGGGCAAGCTGCAGGTGATGATTTTCGAAGAGCTGGTCGAGCACAAGCTGGAGCAGCCGCACTTCATTACCGAGTACCCGTTCGAAGTGTCGCCGCTGGCCCGCCGTAACGACGACAACCCGGCAGTTACCGACCGCTTCGAGCTGTTCATCGGTGGCCGCGAAATCGCCAACGCCTACTCCGAGCTCAACGATGCCGAAGACCAGGCCGAGCGCTTCCTGGCCCAGGTGGCCGAGAAGGACGCCGGTGACGACGAAGCCATGCACTACGACGCCGACTTCGTGCGCGCCCTGGAGTACGGCATGCCGCCGACCGCCGGTGAAGGCATCGGCATTGACCGTCTGGTGATGCTGCTGACCAACTCGCCGTCGATCCGCGACGTGATCCTGTTCCCGCACATGCGTCCGCAGGCCTGAGTGTTGTGAACGAGCCGCCTTTCGAGGCGGCTTTTTCTTGCCTGAAGCTTTATGTTGTCTGTACTGGCCTCTTCGCGGCTAAAGCCGCTCCTACAACGGTTGCGCAAGGCGTGAATGCTGTGCGGTCCTTGTAGGAGCGGCTTTAGCCGCGAAGAGGCCGGCACTGACGAAACACTGCCCATGAGGTATCCCCGTGACACCCGCCATGCCTGACCAGGGCGCCGCCGGCATCGCCACCGCCGTCGCCGAAAGCGTGCAATACCAAGGCCGCAAGACTGCCCGCCAAGGCAGCGAACAGCGCCGCCAGCTGATCCTTGACGCCGCCATGCGCATCGTCGTGCGCGATGGCGTGCGCGGGGTGCGCCACCGTGCCGTGGCCGCCGAGGCCGCTGTGCCGCTGTCGGCCACCACCTACTACTTCAAGGACATCGAGGACCTGCTCACCGACACCTTCGCCCAGTACGTCGAGCGCAGCGCGGCCTACATGGCCAAGCTGTGGGCCAATACCGAGGTCGTGTTGCGCCAGTTGCTGGCCCAGGGTGACGGCACCCCGCAGGCACGGGCGCGGCTGGCTGACGATGTAGCCCGCATGACGGCCGACTATGTACAGCGGCAACTGTTGACCCGGCGCGACTTCCTGATGGCCGAACAGGCCTTCCGTCAGGAGGCATTGCTGTGCCCACGGCTGGCCGAGCTGGTACGTGCCCATGAGCAGATCCTGTTGCACGGTACTCGGCAATTGCTGCAGGTGGTGGGTTCGCGGCAACCGGAACAGGACGCCCAAATGTTGACGGCGATTATCGAGCAGATGGAATATCAGGGCCTGCTCAAGGATGCGAATGCGCAAGCCGATGGGCAGATGCTCGCTATGCTTACCCGATACCTGCAGCTGGTGCTGGCGTCGGCCTGAGCCGAGACCGACTTTTCAAGGAGAACCTGATGAAAGCCTGGCGTGTGGTGCTGTTGACTTTGTCATTCCTGCTGCTGGGCGGTTGTCTGGTGACCTTCCATGAGCCGTTGCCGAGTAACCAGACGGCGCCCAAGGCCCTGTTGGGCAAGTGGAGCAGCAAGGACGCCTGGGGCGAGCCGCTGAAGCTGACCATCAGCCGCAGCGGTGCAGATGCCTACAAGGCCGTTGCCACGGCCAAGGGCAAGAAGCCCGAGGAATATGTATTCACCGTTTCCCGCCACGGCAACCGCTGGTACCTGTCGGCCGGCGTGCCCAAGCGCTTGGGTGGCAACTTCCTGATTGGCGGTTTCGATATCGTCGATGGCAAGGAACTGGTGGTGTACAACCTGGACGTCGAGCAGGTGCAGCAGGCGGTGGACAAGAAGGAACTGACCGGGCGTGGCACCGAGGTGCCGGAAGACAACGGCGACGGCGTGCTGATCGACAGCCCGGCTGCGCGGGTGCTGGCGTACCTGGACGACCCGGCCAACTCCGACCTGTTCGTTGAAGTGGCGCGGTTCCAGCGTACTGGCAAATGACCGCG
>NZ_JBICKA010000017.1:0-5457 GCF_043103635.1 Pseudomonas sp. yb_9
ACGGGTCAGGCGCGCGAGTCGCGCACCATGTCCACGTGCGGGATACCAGCTTCGAGGAACTCCTCGCTGACTACGCGAAAGCCCAGGCGCTCGTAGAACGGTGTGGCATGCACCTGAGCGCTGAGCATCTGCTGCTTCAGGTCGCGGTTCTGCGCTTCGACGATGACTGCGTTCATCAGCGCGTCACCCACTTTCAAGCCGCGCCAGTCCTTCAGCACCGATACCCGGCCGATCGTCCCGTCTGGCAGCAGGCGGGCAGTGCCGATCGGGTAGTCGCCTTCCAGGGCCAGGAAGTGTGCCGCTGTCGGGTCATCCGAGTCCCACTCCAGCTCCGGCGGTACATGCTGTTCGGCAATGAACACCGCCTCACGGATACGGCGAATGTCGGCGTTGTCTTTGTGCCAGTCGGCGAGGCGAACGCTGATCTTATTCATTGGCGAATCCCAGGCTTCCTTGTTTGACCAGCTGCTGTACCAGCATAAGGCCATCTTCGTCTTGCAGCCAGTCTGCCAGGTTGTCGATATGCAGGGCATCGGCCGCGCACACCAGCTTCAGCAGCTCGCGCAGTTTGCCCGGCAGCGGGCAGCTGCGGCCGCTGGCGAACAGCAGCAGGTCGTCTTCGAATTCGGACCAGGCCAGGCGTGCGCTTGGGTTGCGGATCAGGATGGCGCCTTGTTCCAGGGCATCGATCAGCTCCTCTTCGCTCAGCTCTTCGCCAACGATCTGCTCGGGGTAACGCGGCTCGGTCATGAACTGACCGAACCAGGTCAGCAGCAGGTCCTTGTCGTTCATGTGCTTGTCGAGCAGCGCCTTGAGGCGGTCGAGGGCGTCGTGCTGGATCTGGTGCGGGTCGCTGGCTGGCTGGGCGTCGGCATCGCTGTAGCGCTCTTCGTCAGGCAGGAACTGGCCCAGGAAGTCGGTGAAGTGGGTCAGCACTTCGGCGGCGCTTGGGGCGCGGAAGCCGACCGAGTAGGTCAGGCAGTCGTCCACGGCCACGCCATAGTGGGCCAGACGCGGTGGCAGGTAGAGCATGTCGCCTGGCTCCAGGGTCCATTCTTCGCTCTGCTCGAACTCGGCCAGGATACGCAGGTCGGCGTGCTCCAGCAGCGGGCTGTCGCTGCTGCACATCTGGCCGATCTTCCAGTTGCGCTGGCCGTGGCCTTGCAGCAGGAACACGTCGTAGTTGTCGAAGTGCGGACCAACGCTGCCACCCGGAGCGGCGAAGCTGATCATCACGTCATCGATACGCCAGCTGGGCAGGAAACGGAAGTTTTCCAGCAGTTCGGCCACTTCTGGGACAAACTGGTCCACGGCTTGTACCAGCAGGGTCCAGTCTTTTTCTGGCAGCTCGGCGAAGGTGTCTTCGTTGAACGGGCCGCGGCGCAGCTCCCACGGGTGGGCGCCGTGCTCCAGCACGATACGCGACTCGACTTCGTCTTCCAGGGCCAGGCCGGCCAGTTCGTCGGGGTCGATGGGGCTGATGAAGTCCGGGAAGGCCTGGCGCACCAGCAGCGGCTTCTTCTGCCAGTAGTCGCGCATGAATTCGCGGGCCGAGATGCCGCCGAGCAGCTGCAGTGGAGTATCAGGATTCATGTTCAACCTATTGAAAAAACGTAATTTTCGTACGGGAATAAAAACGCCCGGCCAGGCCGGGCGTTGTACGCGACGGTCAGCTTAGATGCGTTTGGCCTGCGCTGCAGCGTTACCGATGTAGGTAGCGGGGGTCAGCAGCTTGAGCTCGGCCTTGGCGTCGGCTGGCATGTCCAGCCCGTCGATGAAGGTCAGCAGCGCGTCCGGGGTGATGCCCTTGCCACGGGTCAGCTCTTTGAGCTTCTCGTAGGGGTTTTCGATGTTGAAGCGGCGCATCACGGTCTGGATCGGCTCGGCTAGCACTTCCCAGCAGGCGTCCAGGTCGGCGGCGATGCGGGCTTCGTTCACTTCCAGCTTGCCGATGCCTTTCAGGCTGGCTTCGTAGGCGATGACGCTGTGGGCAAAGCCCACGCCCAGGTTACGCAGCACGGTGGAGTCGGTCAGGTCACGCTGCCAGCGCGAGATCGGCAGCTTGCTGGCCAGGTGCTGGAACAGCGCATTGGCGATACCCAGGTTGCCTTCGGAGTTTTCGAAGTCGATCGGGTTGACCTTGTGCGGCATGGTCGACGAGCCGATTTCGCCAGCGACAGTCTTCTGCTTGAAGTAGCCCAGCGAGATGTAGCCCCACACATCGCGGTCGAAGTCGATAAGGATGGTGTTGAAGCGGGCAATGGCGTCGAACAGCTCGGCGATGTAGTCGTGCGGCTCGATCTGGGTGGTGTACGGGTTGAACTGCAGGCCCAGCTCGTCTTCGATGAAGGCGCGGGCGTTCTGCTCCCAGTCGATCTGCGAGTAGGCCGACAGGTGGGCGTTGTAGTTGCCCACGGCGCCGTTGATCTTGCCCAGCAGCGGCACGGCGGCAACCTGGGCGATCTGGCGCTCCAGGCGGTACACGACGTTGGCCAGTTCTTTTCCCAGGGTGGTCGGCGAGGCTGGCTGGCCGTGGGTACGCGACAGCATCGGCACCTCGGCGTGGGCATGGGCCAGGGCACGGATGGCGTCGGCGATCTGGCGCATCAGCGGCAGCAGCACGTCGTCACGGCCGGCGCGCAGCATCAGGGCGTGGGACAGGTTGTTGATGTCCTCGCTGGTGCAGGCGAAGTGGATGAATTCGCTGACCTTGGCCAGCTCAGGAAGCTTGGCGGCCTGCTCCTTGAGGAGGTATTCGATCGCCTTGACGTCGTGGTTGGTGGTGCGCTCGATTTCCTTGACGCGCTCGGCGTGTTCAAGCTTGAAATCGGTGGCCAGGCTGTCCAGCAGGGCGTTGGCTTCGGCGGAGAACGCCGGCACTTCGCCGATCTGCGGGTGGGCGGCCAGGCGCTGCAGCCAGCGCACTTCGACCAGGGCGCGGAAACGGATCAGGCCGAATTCGCTGAAAATGGGGCGCAAGGCCTGGGTTTTGCCGGCATAACGGCCGTCTACAGGGGAAACCGCAGTGAGCGAAGAAAGCTGCATGGGGTGTTCTCGGACAGTCAGGCTTTTGGAAGGGCGCATATCATACATGAAAATTGCGCCCGAGTCGGGTGGCTGACCAAAGGTCGGCCCGATTGGGATCTGGTGGCAGACCCTGTGGGAGCGCAGCCTGTCAGTTGGGGCTGCGCATCATGTCATACAGTTCGTTCAGCAGCTTGCGCCGGCTGAACACCAGCTGCCAGCGGTGCCCGCCCAGTTGGCGCCACAGCCGGGCGGCGCGGATGCCGGCCAGCAGCAGGGCACGGATCTTCGAGGCGTTGCTGGCCTGCTGCAGGAAGCGCATGTCGCCGTGCACCTGGATGCGCTGGCGCAAGGTGCTGAGCGTGTCCTGATACAAGGCTCCGCTGGAAGCGATGACGTTTTCATGAACCAGGCCGAAATGCTCGGCCTGGGACTGGATTTGCGGCAAGCGGTTGCCGATGGTGTCGAGCAGGTCGCCACGCTTGTTCAGCTGGCGCTCCAGGCCCAGCATCGACAGGGCATAGCGCAGCGGCTCGCGCTGCAGGCTGCTGGGGTCGCGCTCCAGGGCGCCTGCCAGTGCACGGTAGCCGTCGCGCAGGTTCAGGTCGTCGCCACCGAACACTTCCAGGGTGTCCTTGGGGTCGCGGACCAGCAGGCTGCCGAGCATGCAGCCAATGTTGGCCTCGCTGGCCTGGCCGGTGCGGGCGATACGGTCAACCAGCACGGCGGCCTGGAATACACCGCCCAAAGCAATCAATTGCTCCTGCAGGTTGCTCATGCGCGCGGGCTCCACGGCTCGGCGGCTTCGATCACGCCGCCGCCCAGGCACACTTCGCCGTCGTAGAACACCACCGACTGGCCCGGGGTGACGGCGCGCTGCGGCTCGTCGAACACGGCGCGGTAGCCGGTTTCGGTCAGCTCAAGGGTGCATTGCTGGTCGCTCTGGCGGTAACGCACCTTGGCAGTCAGCTGGCGTGGGCGGCTGAGGTCGATCGGGTTGACCCAGAAGATTTCCGAGGCGAGCAGGGCGCGGGAGAACAGCCATGGGTGTTCGTTGCCCTGGCCGACCACCAGCACGTTGCGGGTCAGGTCCTTGTGCAGCACGTACCACGGCTCGTCACCGGCATCTTTCAGGCCGCCAATCCCCAGGCCCTGGCGCTGGCCGATGGTGTGGTACATCAGGCCATGGTGGCGGCCGATCACTTCACCTTCGGTGGTTTCGATATCGCCCGGCTGGGCTGGCAGGTACTGCTTGAGGAAGTCGCTGAAACGGCGCTCGCCAATGAAGCAGATGCCGGTGGAGTCCTTTTTCTTGGCGGTGGCCAGGCCGTGTTTCTCGGCAATCGCGCGCACCTCGGGCTTTTCCAGCTCGCCGACCGGGAACAGGGTGCGGGCGATTTCCTTGCCGCCGACGGCGTGCAGGAAGTAGCTCTGGTCCTTGTTCGGGTCAAGGCCCTTGAGCAGTTCGGTGAGCTCACCGGTGTCGCGGCGGCGTACGTAGTGGCCGGTGGCGATCAGGTCGGCACCCAGCGACAAGGCGTAGTCGAGAAACGCCTTGAACTTGATTTCGCGGTTGCAGAGGATGTCCGGGTTGGGCGTACGGCCAGCCTTGTATTCTTCAAGGAAGTGCTCGAACACGTTGTCCCAGTATTCGGCGGCGAAGTTGGCGGTGTGCAGCTTGATGCCGATGCGGTCGCACACGGCCTGGGCGTCGGCCAGGTCTTCGCGGGCGGTGCAGTATTCGGTGCCGTCGTCTTCTTCCCAGTTCTTCATGAACAGCCCTTCCACCTGGTAGCCCTGCTCCATGAGCAGAAGGGCGGAGACGGAAGAGTCCACGCCGCCGGACATGCCGACGATGACGCGGGTCTTGGCGGGGTCTTTGAGTGCTGGGCTGGTCATGGGTACCGGTGTGTATCAGAGGGGAAAAACGCCGATTCTATCAAACCCGCGACGTTGCGTCAGTCGCGTAGCAGTTCGAGGCTGTGCAAGGGGCCTTTGAGGTAGTCGTCGAGACAGCGCGGCACCAGCTCGCTGCGCCAGTGGGTGGGGTCGGCCAGCAGCTCGTCGCGGGTCAGCCACACGGCACGGACGATGTCGCTGTCCAGGGCCAGGTCGGCGTGGTGGCGAACGGGGCGGGCGGCGAAGCAGATGCGCTGGTAGGTCACGCCGTTGCTGGGGGCGGTGTAGAGGTAGATGCCGACCACGCCGGTGAGCTCCACTTCCCAGGCGGTTTCTTCCAGGGTTTCGCGCAGGGCGGCCTGGGGTAGGGTCTCGTTGGGTTCGAGGTGGCCGGCGGGTTGGTTGAAGACATGCTGGTTGGCTTTGAACTCTTCGACGAAGAGGAACTTGCCTTCGTGCTCGACGATGGTGGCGACGGTGATGTGGGGTTGCCAGGTCATTTGCGGTGTCCTTTCGATCTTGGGGTCGCTTTGC
>NZ_JBICKA010000018.1:0-590 GCF_043103635.1 Pseudomonas sp. yb_9
ACTGCGCCGGACAACGTCTACATCGGTACCAACGACTCGATCGTGAAATCGATCGCCTCGGTCAGCGGCACCGACGTCGGCAAGTTCGAGCAGCTGACCCTGGACAAGGCCCCGGTCACCACCACCGTCACCGACGAGCCAGGTTCGGGTACTCCGGGCACCGGTAACCAGGGTGACCTGGTGCTGGTCACCATTACCGCCGACCAGACCTCGGTCGCCGAGAACGTGAAGCCGACCTTCACCGTGCACATCAACACGGCACTGGCCAACGACCTGGTCGTGACCCTGAGCAACAACGCCCAGGTCACCATCAAGGCCGGCCAGACCAGCGCGCCATACGAACACGCTGCACAAGGCGACGATGTCTACAAAGACGGCGGTGAAATCAGCCTGGGTATCAAGTCGGCCGCCGACATCGGCAACCGTCCGTTCGAGAACCTGCAGCTGGGCGATGCGGCGAAAGTCACCGTCACCGACACCACCGACGAAGTGATCGCGAAGCTGACTGCTACCCCGTCGGTCACTGAAGGCGGCGTGATCACCTATACCGTCACGCTGACCAACAAAGACGGGCTGCCGATCAACAACCA
>NZ_JBICKA010000019.1:0-9238 GCF_043103635.1 Pseudomonas sp. yb_9
ACTTTGTTGAGGAGATATGTAAGTGCTTCCCCGTATCTCCAAAAGAGCTCTACAGTGGTGGGCGATTTTACAGCAGCAGCGTTGAACTCCCTAGAATAACGGCCGCTCGAATCGCAATTTGGATAGATGAACGAATGCATAATTGGGATTGGTCTAATTTTCTCAATGAGTACAAAAAGAACTGTTATAGCGTATCCGTCATTGACATTGCAAAACACACAAAATCCTCCGAGGCGTCAGTAAAAAAGAGCAAATGGTTTGTAGATCACCTGCGCACCTTTCTCAAGGGAATGGTTCACGACGGGCTTTTCAAGCCTGGAAACAATCCTTCACATGCGCAACTCTTCGACATCCGGAATGAGTGGGCAAGCATCAGAGAACTTATGTTATCTCAAAGAGGATTCGGGGCGGGAGTACCATCCCTGGTCATAGATATCAGACTGCTCAAGCGCCTTTTAGAAGATAAATACAGATTTCACCTGCGACGCCATTTTGAAGAACAATTTTCAATGCCTGGTGATGGAAGTGAAGCACCTTATCATGCGAAGCACACTGCCAAAGGTTATCCTAGCAAGCTGAGTGACAACTTACTTGTAATCTGGGAAAACCAGTTTGACTCGATATCTGAGCTAGGGATCATCCCCCGCCCCCTATTTAGAGCCGATCTCTACAACTATCTCTCTTCGAACTCCTCAAAAAAAACAATCTTTCAGCGCCTTGACCTACGAGGGCAAGACGGTGAAATCTTTTCCATCACTCCTCATCAAATCCGTCGTTGGGTTACCACGGCAATTCTTCGTTCTGGTCCCTCTGAAACAGCTGTGGACCTATGGATGGGGCGAACCCCACGCCAAAGCCGTCAATATGACTACCGTACTGCCAAAGAGCGAGCAGAATATGTGAGATCTTTATACTTGGCCGTTGACCCTCCCCCAGACTTTTTGGGCAGGCTAGTAATCCGATGGCGGGAGGAGTCAATCGCTGACGAACAAATCGAAGAGATGATCATCGAGAAACTCAGCATTCTCAACCTAACGCCTTGGGGCGGGTGTACACGTGAGCTCTATATCAGTCCGTGCGACAGGGGCCTCATGTGTATCAGAGGCTTCGGTACAGATTCTGGATGTAAATCCTTTCACCTGAACCCTGATGATCTGGAAGCAAAGGCCGCTATCGAGAGCTTACTCAGCGAGTACGAGAAAATTTTGAGGGCAATTTTTGACAACCAAACTGACATCACGTCTAGTATTGAGGCTGAGCTCGATAATACTCACGCTTTCGATCAGCACGTTCTGTTTGTGATGGATATGGTTACGAGCTGCAAAACGGCCTTAGAAGCTTACTCAAAACCTAAGAAGGCTTCATCATGAAGCAGGAAAAAAAATGGAAGGACCACGTGCGGTCCATTCTCGCCGAATATGAGGCCGGACGGGTTCAGGAACCGCTCACCCAAAGTGGCCTTGCCCAGCAGGCGGGTGTTAGTCGTCAAACGCTCTGGAGAGATGAGGAAATACGATCTTTATATACGGCCACTCAGACCCATCTTAAAGACTTCAAAAAGGTCGGGCGTAAAAATAGTGATGCGAGAATTTATGCTCTCGAAGCACAGCTACAAAAAGCACGCATGGAGAACAATCGATTAATTCAGACAATCGTCAAAGCCGCTCAGCTAATGACCGAGGATGCAATTGACCCAAGACGATACTTCGAAGATACCACGAGCTGACTCACCAGCTATCCTCGTCTGTAAAGTTCCTTGAAGAAGCCATACTCACGGCACTCGGAGCTGTTAGGCTGGTAATACCGACGACCGCCTTGAACGGTGTAACACCTGTACAAACGATCCTCGCTTTCATGAATGACCTCCAGATGCTCCATCGCCCACCCGCTACTACCGTTCATCCACCCGGGAGTAACAATCTGAAGGGATAACTCAACGGCACCATTCAGGGTTAAACGCGTGAACTGCTCCAGCCCACGCATGTCCTCCAGAAAGAAGACCTCCACACACGTGTCCTCTCCCCGCTCCCTCGTCACCGTGATGTGAATCCATGGCGATGACAGCCGTTGCTCCACGAAATGCCAAGCCTGCTGATCCTCAGCCAGCCAGGCGAAGGAGCGATCCACCTCTGCCCATCGGTTGGTGATAAACATCATGACCCCCTCTCAAATGAACAGCATACATTGTAGTCATATACTGTTCACGGGTGCCTCATCTTTCCTTTTGCGGAAGATGCAAAGTGGAATTGAGACAGGCATTCGGTCGGGTTCTGAAGTGGATGCGAGTCCAGCAAAAGCTGACCCAAGAAGACTTCGCGACGGTGAGCAGTCGTACCTACATCAGCACGCTGGAAAGGGGACGATACGTCCCGACCATCGAGAAACTGGACACCATCGCACCAGTGCTGGGAGTTCATCCGATCACATTACTGGTTGGGAGCTATGCCCTCAAAGAGAACCGAGCAGTGGCAGAGTTACTCGCTCAAATCACTCAAGAAGCTGAACGCATGGACCTTGCAACGGCCTTCCCGGACTCAAGCAAAACCTCACACCAGAGCTGATCACCACCTGCTAATGCCGCGAAGCGATTGCCCAAGCGCCAATGGGGGGACTGGATTTTGCTCTATTGCAGGGCTGTTTAGGCCACAAGATACTTAGCACGCTTTCTGTCTAGCCTGATAAAATCTCAGGCCACTTCTTGGAGAATCTCATGTCCCGTCTCGCTGAATTTCGCCTTCTCGAACAACAGCTCGCCGCGCAGCTCGCCGAACTGGAAGCACTGAAGAATGATTCCGCCCTGAAGCAGGAAATGGAATTCGAAACGAAGCTCCGCAACCTGCTCAACGATTACGGCTACAGCCTGCGTCACGTGATCCAGATCATTGATCCGCAGCCCGTAGATTCCGGATCTATTGCACAAAAACCTGCACGGAAACCACGAGTAGTGAAAACCTACAAGAACCCGCATAGCGGAGAAGTCGTTGAGACGAAGGGGGGCAATCAGCGCACTCTGAAGGCCTGGAAGGCAGAGTACGGTGCCGAGGTGGTTGAGTCCTGGTTAGCCAACTGACTGTGCTGTAGTCGACCTGTGGCAGGAGCATAAACGTGAATCGTCGCCAAATGCGAATTCCCATTCTGGGGCGCGACGATTTTTTTGGTAGGTGGTAATGACACACCATTTATGCGCATTAAATAGAGGTCCACTTCAGAAACGGACGCTCCAAAATGCGCAATGCTCTCGTCACAATCTCAGTAAACACCCTCGCAAGCATCCTGGCTGGTCTCATGCTCCACTGGATCACCCCCCCTCCTACTGCCGAAGCCATTCGATCCGGGATCGCGACGCCTGTCTCACCGTCTAAGTCGGTTACCGAGCCTTGACATCTGCACCTCCGAATCATGTGGCCGGCTTACCCAGTGGATGCCTCAAAAAAGCAGAACTTGGGGACCAGTTCGCGCCCCGCCCGAAGCGCATGAAGTGATGTTCCGTTTTTAGACCAAGCGAGAGCACGCCAGGCTTACAAGTCAGTTGCATGATCAGCTGAACGAATTGCTGGAGCATTTCGTAAACCTCAACGAGGGGCTGTACTTCGGGGGCGGATGTCACGGTATTGCAGAATTTCACTATGCTCGATGCGGAGGATGAAGACTTCGTGCATTACAGCCTGCACGACTGGTTCAGTTTTGGAGACGCCATAGAAGACGACGATTTGCTGATTGAGCGGCCTTGATCGACGGTGCTGGGCCATAGCTGACGGCTGGTCTGCCTACCAACTGATCCGTTCCGTGGCAGGTGTTATTTTCTCTACAAGAATAGCCTCCACGCCTCGGGCGGGTCCCAGACCTGCACTGCGCACCAGGGGGTTAGTTGTTTCTGGGGCTCACAGACTCCTTACGGGGTAATCCCATGCTTCTGGCAAGGCCTGCCACCGGAGGGTGACCACCTAAGGGGCAGATAGGCCTTCCTGCTACCGAACTTCGCTGGGTACGATCAATAAACCCTCTATTGATACGGTTTTGGCAAAGATGGATGTGTACAAGCTCCGCATTGAAGACACTGAAAGCAAAACCATAGACAAGGATCGGTTCGAGTCTGAGACCTTCCGCAGGGAGCCGTGGTATCAGCCCGGAAGCGCGGGCAAGCTGGCTCAGTTCGCGGTGTGCCCGGCATGCGACAACCCTGTCCAGCTGGTAGGGCTGTATGAGTTACCCCCAAACGTAAAAAATCCCTTCGGAAAGCACGCGACGAAGAGCATTCGCGGTATCGCTCCATTTGATGGAGAGGCCCGTAACGATTGCCCATACTTCCAGCCCCGTCAGCACAAGAAGACCGACCGAAAAACCGGTTTTGACGGCGTACCGCGGAAGATTCTCAGGCTTTTGATAGAACAGTTTGACCGCGTGGTTTACATCCTGGAGAAGGAAACCCAGGTGGTGCTCTCGGAGAAAGCCTTGCGAGGCATGCTGCAGCGTTACAAAGGGGAGCGCGGCTACCTCTATACCGGTGCGACGCTACGCAACGTGCCATGGATCTTCGCCTATATGTCGGACGCCACTCGGCTCTTTGGCCAGAAGATAGGTGGGAATGCTGAGCTTGTGAAAGCGATAGAGTCTCAAGTGCCAGGGGCGGAAATCAGCACCAAAGGCCGGCTGGAGGCGAAGAGCCTTCCTGGGATGAAAGGCCCCTACTTCGATCTCAAGATGAGTTTCATCCGCCACCGGATCTCTAAGGATAACGAGGAATCCGGCCTGGTTGAGAGCATGGAGTTTGTAGTGTCCCAGCTTCGCAAAGGTGAGCTTGAGCACATTCACAAGCAGGTGCTCAAATTCGATCCGGCTTGGTTCGAGAGCCTCATCCGAATGCCTGTTGATCATCCCTATCGCAGGATGGACCGAGTGGATATGGCCCGTGAAGAGCTAGGCGATTTGCTGGTGTCGAACGGGTAGAGGTGAGCATCGTGTAAACCTATTTTTTTACCTGTTAACTACAGTGGTTAACAGGTAAAAAAACTGGTTTACAGGGACAGCGCTCGGCAGCTGTCCAGAACTGCTGCCAAGCGATAGCTCTATACCGCTATCAGCTACCAGCTGGTGCTTGGACGACCGTTAGCTGAATCCTGGAGGGCCGCTTAGCCCCCATATGTACGGTATTTCGAGCAGTCCTTTTTTTGTTCGCGCAGCCTTCCGGCTCACCGCTGTTGGGGTTTACGTCGAACCGTGGGAAATTGCTGCCGGCAATCTCAAGGCGCAAGCTGTGACCGCGCTTGAACAGGTTGCAGGTTGCAAACGGTTCGATCTGCACCTTGAAACATTCCCCAGGTACCGTCGGCTTCGGATCGTTCCAGCTGTCCCGGTATCGGCAACGAATGATGCCGTCTGTAATGTTCATGGCATACCCCTCTGGGAAGTCATCGCTTGGCGGATAGACGTCGACCACCTTAGCGGTAAAGTCAGTGTCTAAGCCGTCGGTCTCGACCCACAGCTGGATCGTTACCGGACCGGCGACAGCAAGGTCAGCTTCAAGCGGCTCAGTTTCGAAACACAGCACATCGCTGCGCTGGCAGATGGCACTGCCATCTCCGCGCGCGCCGAAGAAGCGTGGTGTTTCTCGCTGATCAAACGCTCCGCCTTCGAAGACAGGAGCGCCGGAAGTCAGCGCGCCGCCGATGGTCGGTACTGGATTAGATGGATCGGCGAGGAAGTGGCAAGCAGCATCGGTTGCCGCTGGCCCCCCTTTGCTCAACTGACCGTCAGGATGAAGATAAAGATCCAACCGCTGGCTGCCAGGTAATGGCCACTGCTGTGCATCAAGCCACTGACCACCATGATCTATTCGCGTGTCCTGAAGCTTGCGACCACTACCACCGCCCATCATGAATACCTGCACCTGTTGGGCTGGTGCAGTGATCTGTAGCTGCAGATGGTTTACAAACCACTCAATACGACAGGACAGCCAATCCTGCGCCACTTGCCCATCGAAAGCGGCGGCTGGGCCAAACTCGGCATCGCCGCTGTGGCTAATGTTGCGGTCGCCATGCAGCCAAGGGCCCATCACGAGTCGTTGTGGTGCCTTACCGTTCGCGACGAAGGCAGCAAAGTTATCCAGGGTTGAGCTGACATAGGCGTCATACCAGCTCGACATGTGCAGCACCGGAATATCGGGAATGTTGCTGCGATAGTGATCGGCGCAAATGCCCAACTGTTGCCAATAGGCATCGAAACAGCCGCGGCCCCATTGGTCGAACAGGTAGTCCTCATACGCTGGCGCATGACGCAGCGGTGAAAATCCTGGACGCCACGGCATATGGGCGAACCAATGCCGGATGTCTTCCTGCTCCAATGCTTCGCGCAATAGTGGATCGGCTTTGGCTGCCGGACTTTCCTTGGCCTGCTTGTATGCCCATGTGGCCTGTTTGAGCTCGAATGCGCCTCCTTGGCGGATGCCACATTGATAAGCGTTGGCGAAGCCTCCAGAGTCCAGCACCATCGTCTTCAGCCCTGGAGGATTTAAGCAGGCCATAGCGAGCTGAGTATGGGCTGCATAAGAAAGACCCATGCTTCCGACCTTCCCATTGCACCAAGGCTGCTCGACCAACCAGGCCAAAGTGTCGTAGCCGTCTTCTGCTTCGTTGACGTACTTGATGAATTCGCCTTCGGAGGCGTAGCGACCGCGGCAGTCCTGAAACACAGTGACGAAGCCATGTTCGGCAAAGGCTTGGGCCATCTCTTCACGCCCTAAGTGATGACCATTCAGGCATTTCTCCGAGCGTGAGGGCTTGCTCTTGTCGTATGGAGTGCGTTCGATCACCACTGGCCACACGCCGGTACTTTCATCAGGCAGGTAGACATCGGTGGCCAACCGAACGCCATCGCGCATCGGGACCATCAGGTTTCTGAGGATTTGCATGTTTGACACTCAAAGCAGTAGGGCCGCATACGCGGCCCGAGATTTCAGTAGCCGGTCAGAACGGCAATGGAGAGGAGGCACATGGCGATGGCCGCGAATACCAGGCACAACGGCCAGATGAATCGCGCCCATTGACCCCATCCGACTTGAGCGGTCGCAAGCAGCACTAGTAGGCCACTTGAGGTAGGAGTGATCAGGTTTGTTAGACCATTGCCCAGCAAAAAGGCATACACAGTGGTCTGAGCGCTCACACCTGACAATTGCCCCAACGGTCCGAAGATTGGCATGGTCACTGCTGCTTGCCCCGACGTGGACGGGATCAGGACATCCAGCCCGAGTTGTGCGAAGAACATGCCGTACGCCGAAACTAGAGGGCCGTGATCGCTGACCAGGTTGGAAAGGTTGTTGACGATAGTGTCGAGCACCTGGCCAGTGCTGAGGATGATCTCCACCGCAGTGGCGAGACCGATCAGCACGCCGGCCATTAGCACCTTCTTCATTCCGTCGACGAATGCGCCGGCAGCCTCGCTGGCACCGATGCCAGCCACCACACTGAACACCATGCTCATCGCCAAGTAGTACGCAGACAACTCTGGGTACTTCCAGTGCCAGCGATTGGAGGCATAAACCAGGAAGGCGACGCCCGCTCCCAGCAGTAGAAGGTTGAGACTGTGGCGTGGCGCTAGCGGTGTGCGCTTAAAAGTAAACTCAGCACTGGCGTCGTAACCCAGTCGGCGTACAGTCATTAACACGAAGCCAATGCCGACCAGCAGAAACACCAAGTAGGCTGCCACACGCATATTCAGCCCGCTGAACATTGGAACGCCCACTAGCGGCTGGGCAACCGCCAATGCCACGGGGTTGGTAATCGAACCCAGATAGCCGATTTTCACCGAGATCACCACGATCGCCAGACCAACAATGTTGGGCAGCCCCAGGCGATTGGCCATCGCTACCATTAGCGGGACGATCAGGATGAACTCTTTGGCCAGTCCCATGAACGTGCTACCGGCCGAGAACACCAGCATCAAGCAGGGTACCAGCACGTAGATGTTGCCCCGGGTAAGGCCAAGTATCCGCTCAAGACCAGCATCGATTGCCCCGGCCTTGTTCAGCACGCCAAACATTCCGCCGATGAACAAAACCATGAAGATCAGGCCGGCTCGCTTCTCGATGCCCTGTGGAATGGCCATGAAAGCCTCAACCAAGGAGACCGGACGTGCAGCAGAATCGGTTGTGGCACGCGGCTCTGTGGAAAATAGCTGGCTTAGAGAGGCGTCCTTTTCCAAGGTCTGGTACGAACCGGGGACAACAGCGATGTCTTTGCGCTGGAACTGGCCTGAATCGACGAAGTAGGTGAAGGCCAGAGCCATGAAAACAATGCTCAACAGGATCAACGCAGGATTGAGCTGCTTGGCCGGGCGAGGGATGTCTGCTTTTCCAGCAGGCGCGGCTTGCGCCGCCGGTGCATGAGGTAGGTTCATGGTGCGCGATCTCGATTATTGTTTTGTAGGGGCCCAGGGCTACAGGGCGCACACTAGTTCAATCGGATGCAGTCACTCAACGTTATGAGTAAATCGGGTTGGGCTATGCAATTTATTGCGTTGGCGTAGAACCATTCACCTCTGTGAGCCTGTTACGCATGTGCTCCGCGAAACTCTCAACCAGCAAAGAGCGTGGCTGGTCTTTGCGGAAAATCAGGCCAAAACGATAGCAAAGCGCAGGTCTCAGCGGCTTGGCGATCAAAGGAAGGCCACCAAACTCTTTGGCCAAAAGACCATTGATAATTGAGACCCCCATACCCTCTGCAACGAATGCGCAAGCAGCACTGACCGAGTGGACCTCTACGCGAACTTGAGGGGTAATTTCAGCCTCTCGGAAACGCAGGTCGAGTTCAGATCGAAGGCTCCTTTGCCGCCCCAGAAGCACGAGGGGTTCATACCGCAATGCTTCGAGACTGACCTCCGATAGCTCCGCCAGTGGATGGCTTTGGTGCATGACGCACATCCCTTCGGTCTCCAGTACCGGTAGCACTTCAAAATGCTGAAGTTCCGTAGGCAAACGCACGAAAGCGAAGTCAGCGCTTTTGTCGAGTACGGCCCTTTCCAGCGCATCGTATCCGCCGGTGATGACCTCTACGACGACGTCCTCACGGCCCTGCATGAATTCGGCAACGATCCTCGGTAGCAAGTGTTGAGACATGCTGGTCGGTACTGCAACCTTGAGCAGACTCCGGCGCGAATGACCCAGTCTCAGCTCATCTGCCATGCGTTGTACGCGCTGGAGGTTGTCTACGAGCTCCGCCACCTGTCCAAGGAGTTCTTCCGCCTC
>NZ_JBICKA010000001.1:0-3020 GCF_043103635.1 Pseudomonas sp. yb_9
AAAAACAACAAAACCCGGATCGTAGCGCGCCAACGCTCCCCGGGTTTCATCGTCGAATTAACGGGGATAGTATGACCATCAAGCACGTGATTTATCAAGTGCCGACCCCCGCCAGGACTGGCGGAGGCGGCTGTGACGGCACAGGATTCGAGGCGTAAAACCGCTGGTCGGGCCGGCGCCTTGGGAAGTACGCGAAATCCTCTACCCCCCCAAGACCTGCGTGCGAAGCTGCAGGCCAATCGGGCGGAGCGCTATGACCTCCTTGCATCTGCACGGGCCTTATTCCTCAACGAGGGGAAAAGGGAAGGTCTGCTGCACCCGCAAAACTGGCACCGCACGGCTAAGTGCAAGTGGACGCCAGTGTCGGCGACCATTGGTGTGCACGCCTCGCGTGAGCATGGCAGCGCCTTCTACAGCGGCGTGATGAACTGCGGCAGTGTTTGGGCATGCCCGGTTTGCGCAGCGAAGGTCCAGGAGCGCCGCCGGGAAGAGGTGGCCAAGGCGGTGGCCTGGGCCGATGCCCAGGGCCTGCAAGCGGCCATGGTCACCCTCACCTTCCCCCATTACGCCTGGCAGCAGCTGGTGGAGCTCCTGGAGCAGCAGAAGACCGCGTTGAAGTACTTGCGTGAGGGGTCGCCCTGGGTCCGCTTCAAGAAGGCCACCGGCTACCAGGGCCTGATCCGTTCGCTGGAACTGACCCATGGCCAGAATGGATGGCACCCCCACACCCATGAGCTGTGGTTCGTCGATGCCGGTACCGATGCCGATACGATGAAAAAGACCGTGCTCGAGCGCTGGAAGACCAGTTGCGCACGGGCCGGTTTGCTCGACCTGGACAACGCTGAACTGGTTGCCGCGTTCGAGGCGCACGCCGTTGATGTGAAGGGCTGGTGTACGGCCAGCGACTACCTGGCCAAGCAAGATGACAGCCGCCACTGGGGGGTGGATGCGGAGATTGCCAAGGCTTCGACCAAGGCTGGCCGGGCCAAGGGTAAGCATCCGTTCGCACTACTCTCGTTGTTCCAGGGCGGGGATCGTAAGGCCGGTCACCGTTTTCTCGACTATGCCGCGGCAATGAAGGGCAAGCGACAGTTGTTCTGGTCTGCCGGACTCAAGGCCAGGGTCGGCGTGATTGAGCAGAGCGACGAGGATGTGGCGGAGGAACAGCGCGACGCAGCCGACTTACTCGGCCACTTGGAGATCGAGCAGTGGAAGTTGATCCGCCAAGCTGGGCTGCGCGCGAAGGTCCTGGACCTGGCTGAGAGCAATGGCGGCTGGGTGGCTATTCAGCACCTGCTGCGAGGACTGTTGAACGGAGGTTTGTCGATGACACATTCGAATCAGGATTTGACTCCACAGGAGGAGGGCTTGCCGATTTTCGTCAGTGATGAGCAGGAGGTGTTGCCGCTACCTGGATTTGTTACCCGTGAAACGCACCGATCGAGCAAGGCTGTGATACGGCAGGAGATTGCCACAGCAATGACAGGGGACAGGTCAGGCAACGATCCTGCAATCCCAAGTAAACGAAGCAGCAACGCAGAACGTTAGGGGAACGTTAGGGCAAGATAGGTGAAGTAGGCCCACCAGCAAGCTGGTGATCCTCCTTCACGTCTTGCCCATTCGCCTACCGGCTCAAGGGGAGCAGTTTCCGATTCGGAAACTGAATCAGCTCCGCTTCTTGGCGCCTCCTGGACCGTGTACATCCTCCAAGTCGATCTTGGTTACCACGCCGGTATTAGGATCAGCACAGTCGAAGGTCAGCCGCCAGTTTCCGTTGACCTCCAGCTCATACCGGTCCTTGTGGCCAGTGAGGGGCTTACAGTCCTTAAGACGTCCATAGCCGCCCTTGATGTCTGAGAGCGACCTGGCAGAATGCAAGTGGACGAGAAGGCGTCGAAGGACCTTGATCCAATCGGCGTTCAATCCAGCTGTCTTCGTTGCGTTGCTGGCCCAGAAAGCCCTCAGCGGTTTGTGTAGAATCTCGTTATCGTTCTCAATCATGGTGATTCCTTATAGTGGTTGACATAGTGATTAAGGATTGATAGAATCACCATACCTAGTAGCAATTCCTTTCCTTGACATTCATAGACTACCACTATGGCCTTGATTTGTCAATAGAGAGAATCTATTTACGCTGAAAGTTGCTCGTTGCGCAACATGCAACGTTGGAGTCGTTACAATGATCACTATGCATCCCGGTGAGTATCTGGAGATGGCGTATGTGGAACCTTATGAGATCAAGCAGGCAGAGTTAGCTGAAAGCCTTGGCGTTTCTACTGCTGCAATATCTCGATTGCTTGCCTGTAAGTCCGACCTATCTCCAGAAATGGCTGTGCGCCTTTCTTACGTTTTTGACCGCTCTGCCGAGTCCTGGATGGCTCTTCAGTCTGACTACAGTCTTTCGATAGCGCGTGATTCGGTGAATCCGAAGTTAGTGAGAAAACTAACTGGATTTGAACCTGCTTTCGCTTGATGTACTTCTCCAAAGCCCGCACCAAGCGGGCTTTTTGTTTTCCATAGTTCATTGGATTTCGATACGGGATGGAGGCCGGGTCAAGGCTCGCGAAGCGACCGCGAAGCGGCTTGGCCTTGACGCGGCCGGAATCCCATACGCTGATGGCTGGTGGATCGGGGGGCTTTTCCCCGAGCCGCCTGCCTCGCGGCGAGCAGCCCCCGGAGGGCCACCGGAGGTGCTTTTGATCTTATGCAAACCCCTGCTGATGGCACGAGTTGTCGTGACGTTAGAATCAAATCGTAACTAGCGGGGGTATGGATGAAGATCACGATTGAGTTGGAAACATTTGCTGTAAAGGCCCTGATGGCCTTATCAGTTGCTGTCTGGTGTGCCTGGAATAGTCAGCTTGAAGTGGCTGCTACTGTGGCTGCATTAATTGCTTCGATGCGGCCATAGGGTAGGGTAATGTCGATCTGTACAAGCGACGTACCGCTAATGAGCTGCTTGCTTGAAACGGTATCGTCACGCGGGCAAGATATCGAAGCGCTCACGAAGATGAGACGCC
>NZ_JBICKA010000020.1:0-50545 GCF_043103635.1 Pseudomonas sp. yb_9
AGACTATGTGTGCCGCCCCAGCTTGCGCCAATTGCAAAGGTGCTAAGGGCATCAAAGAAGTTGCCAATACGCTCGTCTGATTTGAGCGAGAAGGAAAACAGCGAGCCTGGGCCGTTGAAGAGGTTTTTGTACAACTGGTGATCTTCAGCGCTCTCCAATGCTGGGTAGTACACCTTTTCAACCAGCGGGTGGGATTCCAGCCAATTGGCGATAGCGAGTGTGCTCTTGCCCTGGTGCTCGAGCCTCAGTGGATAAGTCTCCAGGCCCCGGAGGGTCAGGTAGCAATCATCTGGACTCACGTACATGCCCAGTAGGTCTTGCTGCAGACGCATGCGCTTGTAGAGCTCTGTGTCATTGGTCGTGACGCTTCCCATTAGGAGGTCGGAGTGCCCGCTGATCACCTTCGATAGCGCCTCGACAACCAGGTCGACCCCATGCGCAATGGGCTGGAAGTTCAGGGGGCTCGCCCAGGAGTTATCGATCAGCGTGAGGATGGAATGCTTCTTCGCAGTCCGCACGATGCTTTGAACGTCCTGCATCTCCATGGTGATCGACCCAGGAGACTCCACGAGGATTAGCTTGGTGTTGGGTTTGACGAAGTCCTCGATGGCCTGAGGCAATCCATCGGGGAGGAAAGTGACCTCGATACCGAATGACCGGATGTTGTTGGCGAGGAACTCGCGAATGGGCCCATAGCAGTTGTCTGGTGCGATCACGTGATCGCCGGCCTTCAGGAAGCTCAGCAGGACGAGTACCAGGGCAGCCTGCCCAGAGGGTAAAGCCACGGTATGTGCTGCACCGTGCAGCATAGAGATTGCCTGCTCCAGCTCACGGTTCGTCGGGGTTCCGGTCAGGCCGTAGCTGAAGCCATCAGGCTGACGCTCGCGACGGTTTGCAAAGTCGGCGAAGTTATCAAAGACGACTGTGGACGCCCGGTGAATGGTGGGCACGAGGCTCTTAAACGGTTGGGTTTTCATTGCTTTTTCATTCGTTTCGAAGGGGTGTGGACAGGCTATTCCCCGACCTTGAATGGATCAATATTCTGGGCTTATAGGGCGATAAGCGTGGCTTATTGAGTGCCAATGTATTTGTATGAAGTCAGAAGGTAGAGTTATCCATCTGATAATTTAGGTACTACCCATGCTTCATTACATATATTTAATGGCGATCACCGCAGAAGCGATGACAGGGGCATTGTCTGCAGGGCGAAGAGGCATGGATTGGTTTGGCGTAATACTGGTGGCTTGTGTCACAGCGCTAGGAGGTGGGTCGGTACGTGACATAGTGCTCGGTCATTATCCGCTCACCTGGGTAAAGCACCCCGAATATCTAATTCTTACCAGTATTGCAGCACTTTTCACCGTCATGATCGCACCATTGATGAGGCACTTGAGATCGCTATTTCTGGTTTTGGACGCCATTGGCCTCATCGCGTTTACTTTGATCGGATGCCAGACCGCGCTCGATATGGGGTACGGATTATTAATTGCTTCCTTGAGTGGCGTTGTGACAGGTGTTTTTGGTGGCGTACTTCGCGATATTTTTTGCAATGATATTCCGCTGGTGTTTAGGCGCGAACTCTATGCGGGTGTTGCATTCGTTGCTTCTTGGTTCTACTTCGCCTGCGACTACTTAGGGCTCTCACATAATCAAGCGATTCTCCTCACCTTTCTAGGAGGTTTTGCTTTCAGGCTTTTGGCTATTCGCTTCCACTGGGAAATGCCCAAGTTTCAATATAGCGATGAGGGGTAGTAAATATGTCCAATCTAAGGGATATAGGCTAGTGTGGTGTTTCAGAAACACCCCACTAGGTTTCACTGAAGGGGTAAGCGCGTGGGTGAGCACATTCAGCGCATCGGCGACGCATCGGTATTGATCGCTCGATCGATGGGACAGCCAGCCAACTGGTGCGAGCGCTTGAGAATGGCGGCGCCGATGCATGACCTCACATCGCAAAGCGCCACGATGCGCGCTTCAAGAGAGATTTGCTCGCCAGACAGCCCACGCGGGTGGCCGGTGCCATCCCATTTTTCGTGATGCCAGTATGCGATGTGCGCCGCCATCTCGGTCAGTTCATCCATCGTGCCATCATGCAGGATGCTATAGCCAATTTCTGGATGGCCCATGATCACTTGACGCTCTTGCGCCGTGAGGACGCCCTCCTTGAGCAAGATGTGGTCGGCAATCCCGATTTTGCATTTAGCCGTCAGGCCGAATTTACCTAAAGTCGAAAATGTCACTTCAGATTCTATTCAGATTCGACCCCGATAATCCCCCTGTCGAACCCAATTGGGGGGAGTTTCATGACCGAGTCTCAATGGAGCAGCCTGCTCCCGCTACCAATCGGTAGCCATGCCGACCACCGCGCGCAGCTTTCGCTTCATCTGGAGGGAGATGCTTCACGTGAGGATCTCGAGCAATTCATCCACGCGTGCTTTGCCGCCGTGCATCAAGCGAATGTGCAGCATTACCTACCAGAACTCTTGGCATTGCATGACAGCCACGGCCGCCTGATCGCCGCGGCCGGCATGCGCCCGGCCAGCCAGGGTCCCGTATTTCTCGAACGGTACCTGGACGTCTCATTGGAAACCGCCGTTTCTCAAGTTGCGGGCATTTCATTGGATCGCACCTGCATCGTCGAAGTTGGAAACCTGGCCTCCCTCAGCGCTGGCAGTGCTCGCATCATGATCATCGCGGTGACGTGGTTGTTGGCCAACCGTGGCCTTGAGTGGGTCACGTTCACTGGGGCGGCGACATTGATCAACAGTTTTCAACGACTAGGGTTGACCCCCACCGTGTTGGCCTCGGCCGATCCCGACCGTCTGGTGGGACAGATGGACCAGTGGGGAACCTACTACGAGCAACGTCCCCAGGTATTCGCCGGAAACATCGGCTATGGCTTCGACGCCCTGACCCGAGCCGGCGTGTTCCAAAGGCTGGGTTTCCCAGTGCTCGCCGAGGAGACTGGCCATGCCGCGTGAACTGGAGCGGTTTCAAGAGCTGCTGATGTCGTTCGCCCGCGATCACGCCGGTGCCGTGGCGGTGAAAGGTGATGCTCACAGCTACACATACCGGCAGTTACTCGGTGAAGTGGGACTGCGAGCCCATGCTCTGCACCGACAACCTGCTGGAGCGTTGGTGCTGGCCCTGGATAACGGCCCTAATCTGCTGTTCTGGGACCTGGCCGCCCTGTTCGCTGAACGCCCCTGCGTGATCGTGCCGTCGTTCTTCAGTGCGACGCAGTTTGATCACTGCATTGCCCAGAGTGGTGCTTCAACCGTGCTTTGCACGACGCAGTGGGAGCCGCGACTGGTCAGTGAGGGGTTTGTTCTGGAAGGTGAGTTCTGGGTGCGCGAGCGGTCGGTCAGCGCACCCTTGCCTGATGGTACCGCCAAGGTGACCTACACCTCTGGCAGCACCGGGCACCCTAAAGGGGTCTGCCTGAACGCTGACGCCATGCTGCGGGTAGCACGGGAATTGGAGGCGGCAAGCCGGCCCACTGAACCGCAGCAGTACCTGGCTGTGCTGCCTTTGGGCGTATTGCTGGAGAATCTCGGCGTCTATGCCGCACTGATGGCGGGGGCCTGCGTACAGCTTTATCCGCAGCATCAGCTGGGCATGGGGGGCGCAAGCCAGGTGGACTTCAAGCGACTGCTGGGCGCCATTGCCCTCAGTGGTGCGCAGAGCCTGATCCTCGTACCGCAGTTGCTGATGGGGCTGGTCACGGCCATCGAGCGCGGCCTGATGCGCGTTGGCCCGTTGCGGTTCGTGGCGGTGGGCGGTGCACGGGTATCCCCAAGCCTGCTAGCCAGGGCCGAGGCGGTCGGGCTGCCGGTGTTCGAAGGCTACGGCCTGTCGGAGTGCGCCTCCGTGGTCGCACTGAATCGCCCCGGTGCTGTACGCCACGGCAGCGTCGGCAAGCCATTGCCCCATGTGCAAGTGCGTATTGCCGAGGACGGCGAGGTGCTGGTGGCTGGCTCGACATTGCTTGGCTACCTGGAGGAGGCCCCGCTCACCCAGCAATGGTGGGCGACGGGCGACCTGGGCCACCTCGACGAAGAAGGTTATCTGTTCCTCGACGGGCGCAAGAAACACCAGTTCATCACCAGCTTCGGGCGCAACGTCAACCCCGAGTGGGTAGAGGCCGAACTCACTCAGAGCGGTGTCATTGCCCAGGCCTTTGTTCATGGAGAGGCCTTGCCGCACAACTTGGCACTGCTCTGGCCGCTGGATCCCAGCGCCAGCGATGAGGCCATCGAGCAAGCCGTGCAGCAGTGCAACGCGAAGCTGCCCGATTACGCCCGAGTGCACATCTGGCGCCGTTTGCTAGCCCCGCTTAGCACCCGTGACGAAACCTTGACTGCCAACGGCCGCCCGCGACGCGAGGCGATCTTGCAGCGTTACCACACCCTGTTATCCGACATCTCGTTGTGAGGTTCCCATGTCTTTTTTCGACACCCTGCAAATAGAAACAGCTCAAGAGCGTCAGGCGTTGTTCGCCGTGCCTGTGATCCGTGAAGCCTTGTCTGGTCAGGTCAGCCTGGACAGCTATGTCGCTTTCCTGAGCCAGGCCTACCACCACGTTCGCCACACCGTTCCACTGATGATGGCCTGTGGCGCACGTTTGCCGTCACGGCTGGAGTGGCTGCGTGGCGCGGTATGCGAGTATATCGACGAGGAATACGGCCATGAGCAATGGATCCTCAACGATATCAACGCGTGCGGCGGCAACTGGGAGGCGGTACGTGATGGTCGCCCGGCATTGTCGATCGAGCTGATGGTCGCCTACCTCTATGACCTGATCGCTCGCGGCAACCCCGTCGGGTTGTTCGGCATGGTCAATGTGCTCGAAGGCACCAGCATCGCGCTGGCCACTCAGGCGGCGGGTACCATCCAGAGCACCCTTGCCCTGCCTGATCAGGCGTTCAGCTACCTCAGTTCCCATGGTGCGCTCGATCAGGACCACATGGTGACCTACAAGCAGTTGATGGACCGCCTCGACGATGCCGCGGATCAACAGGCCGTCATCCATGCAGCGAAGGTCGTCTATCGCTTGTACACCGAAATGTTCCAGGGCTTGCCGCGTGCAGACCAGCCAGAGGTGCGCCATGCGCTTGCCTGAATCTGTGGTTATCCTCACCGGCGCCAGTGGGGGCATTGGCCTTGAGCTGGCCGAACAATTGTGCGCAGCTGGCGCCCAGGTGCTGGCTGTCAGTCGGCACATGGGCAAGCTGGCCGGTTTGATGAATCGGTATCCTGATCGCCTGCGCTGGCAAGAAGCGGACCTGCGCAGCCAAGCGGGGCGCGACCAGGTCATCGCCCGCGCCCGCGAGATGGGCACAGTCAACGTGCTGATCAACGCCGCTGGCGTGAACCGCTTCGCCTTGCTCGATCAGTTGGGCGAACACGCACTCGACGAACTGCTGGATATCAATTTGAAGGCGCCGCTGCAACTGACACGCGCCTGTCTTCCATTGCTACGCGCTCAGCCCAAGGCGCTGGTGGTCAATGTCGGGTCCACCTATGGCTCGATCGGGTATCCCGGCTATGCCACCTATTGCGCCAGCAAGTTCGCCTTGCGGGGTTTCTCCGAAGCATTGCGGCGTGAGTTGGCCGACACCACGGTCAATGTTCTGTATGCCGCCCCCCGGGCGACCCGCACCACCATGAACAGCAGCGCTGCGACGGCGCTCAATCAGGCGCTGAAAGTCGGCATGGACGACCCGGCCGATGTCGCCCGTGCAGTGCTCGAAGCCGTGCAGTCCGAGCGCAGTGAGCTGTATCTGGGGTGGCCGGAAAAACTCTTCGTGCGTATTAACGGCATGCTACCAGGCGTGGTCGATCGCGCGTTGCGCAAGCAACTGCCGGTCATTCGTCGCTACATCGGTAGCCATTCCAAGGAGTCGATCAAATGAATCGTCTGTTCGTCGCCAGCTTGTTGGCATTCGCCCCCTTCACCTGGGCACTGGACCAGGCCGGCACCCAGCACTTGAGCGAGCTCCAGCAGCGCTGGGCGCAGATCCAGTATCAATTGCCCAAGGACAAACGGGCCGATGCTTTTGAAAAGCTCTCTGCTGACGCGGCGGCTTTCGTTCACCAGTACCCTGGTACACCGGAGCCTCTGATCTGGGACGGCATCATCAACAGCAGCTGGGCGGGCGCCGTTGGCGGTCTGGGGGCACTGGGCAAGGTCAAAGCGGCGAAGACCAGCCTGGAACAGGCCATGAAACTGGACCCCAACGCACTGCAGGGGTCGGCCTACACCAGCCTTGGCACGCTCTACGACCAAGTGCCGGGCTGGCCGATCGGGTTCGGCGATGCCGACAAAGCGGACGCTTTGCTGCGCAAAGCGCTGCAAATCAACCCCAACGGTATCGACAGCAACTACTTCTGGGCCGATCATCTGTACCGACAAAAGCATTACCCTGAGGCTACTGCAGCCCTGCAGAAAGCCTTGCAGGCCCCAGCCCGGCCTGGGCGTGAATTGGCAGACCAAGGCCGGCGTGCCGATATCGATGCTTTAATGAAGGCGATCAAGGACAAACAGGACTGAACATGCGGCTGCTGTTGGTTGAGGACGACATCGCATTGGGTGAAGGGATCTGCGACGGCTTGCGTCAGGAGGGCTACACCCTCGACTGGTTGCGCGACGGTGTCAGTGGCTTGCATGCGTTGCAGCATGAAACCTTTGATCTGCTGATTCTGGATCTGGGGTTGCCCCGTATGGATGGGATTGAACTACTGCTGCGTTTACGCGCCGGCGGCGACAGCCTGCCGGTGCTGATTCTCACCGCACGAGACGCCCTCGACGATCGCATCACTGGCCTGGATGCCGGTGCCGACGATTATCTGGTGAAGCCGTTCGACCTCAACGAGTTGAAGGCGCGCCTGCGGGCGTTGCTGCGGCGCAGCGCCGGGCGCGCCAAGGTATTGATCGAGCATGCCGGCGTCAGCCTCGACCCGGCCACCCAGCAAGTGCACTACAACGGTGTCGAAGTGGTGCTGACCCCGAAGGAGTATGTGCTGTTGCACGAACTGTTGGCGCAACCGGGCAAGGTCTTCACCCGTGAGCGCCTGACCCAGCTGCTGTATGGCTGGGACGAAGAACCCGAGAGCAATACGCTGGAGGTAAACATCTATCACCTGCGCAAAAAATTGTTCAACGGTTTGATTCGGACGGTGCGTGGTATCGGCTATCTGGTCGAGGCCAAGGTATGAGCTCGCTGCGCCAGCGCACACTCTGGCGAGTGATGCTGTTGCTGATGCTTGGCACAGGTCTGCTCGCGCTCTACAACTACCATGACAGTCGCCGCGAAATTAACGAAGTGTATGACGCCCACCTGGCCCAGAATGCGCGCCTGCTACAGGGTGTCATGAGCATGCCGGTGCAGGAAGGATCGCGCGAGGCGCTCTATCGGGCGTTCAATGAGGCGCTGGGTAAGGCCGGACGACATCAGGTGGGCCACCCTTACGAAAGCAAATTGGCCTTCCAGGTTTGGCAGGATGGCGCTGGCTTGCTCGTGCACACACCCAGTGCGCCGACCATCGACCCTCCACCGACTGCTCCCGGTTTCTACGACTTTTCAACGAGTGGCCAACAATGGCGGGGTTTTGTCTTGCCAGTACCGGAGCATCACTGGGTGATCTGGGTCGGTGAGCGGGATGATGTGCGCTACGACCTGATCGACCGGATTGTTCGTCACACCTTGTTTCCGTTCCTGCTCGGCAGCCTGGCCTTGGCGCTGCTGGTCTGGGCTGCGATTGGCTGGGGACTGCGGCCGTTGCAGAACATGGCCAATGTCATCCGCGGGCGTCACGCCGACTCGCTGGAGCCTCTTCAGCTGGTACCGCTGCCCTCCGAGCTTGAACCCATGCAGGCGGCTATCAATCGCTTGTTGGCGCAAATTGAGGACCTGCTGCGGCGTGAGCATCGGTTCATTGCCGACGCTGCCCACGAAATGCGTACCCCCTTGGCGGTCCTGCGCCTGCACGCACAGAACGCGCTTGAAGCCAGCAACGATGCCGAGCGGCAAAAGGCACTGGGTTTTCTGATGGGCGGGGTCGACCGGCTGACCCGAGTGGTCAACCAACTGCTGACACTGGCCCGCGTCGAACCCAGGCTGGGACAGCGCGCCAATACCCGAGTCGATTTGGCCGAGGTCGTCACCGATACCCTGGCCGATCTGACCCCGTGGATACTGGATCGCGGCCTGGAGCCCTCGCTGGACATCGGCGAAGGCGACCATCACCTGGCGATCGATGCCGGCGCGCTAGGTATCGCGCTGCAGAACCTAGTATCCAATGCGGTTGAGCATTCACCGCCAGCAGGCCGCATTACCGTGTCACTCAGGCGTCTGGACAACGCTTTTGCGCTGGTGGTCGAAGATGAGGGGCCGGGTATCGATGAGGCGAGCCTCTCTCGCGTGTTCGAGCGCTTCTACAGCCGCAATAGCCCCAATGGGGCCGGCCTTGGGCTCTCTATAGTTGCAACGATTATCGATCGTCTAGGCGGGCAGGTGCGTTTGGATAACCGAGCAAGCGGGGGGCTAGCCGCCACCTTGCTCCTTCCAATCGATTGAGTCCGTCGGGCACACGCTTTCGAGATCGTGCAGGTTACCTGCAGCTGTAATTAATGCTGACGACTTCAGGCTTCCTTAAGCTTGGGCTGGCAACTTGAGGCTATCCAGTTGCCGGGAATGGCTTCACGCTTTATGGCAACGGATACCCCTCTAATTTTTCGAGGTCGTGGATATGAAGCACGATTCAACTTCCGACCGTTATGGTCGCCTATCCATCATCATGCACTGGAGCATGGTCGTCTTATTCATCGGTATCTATGCCTGTATCGAACTGCGCGGGGCATTGCCAAGAGGCAACGTGCTTAAGGGCCCATTGCTCGGATTTCATGCGCTGATGGGTATCGCCGTATTCGTGTTGGTTTGGGTGCGCTTGATGGGTCGGCTTAGCCCACGTCCTCCCATCTTGCCAAAACCGCCTACCTGGCAGACGGCAGTGGCTAGCGTCACACACCTGGCCTTGTACGGTTTGATGATTGTGACCCCCTTGTTGGCCTGGATGATGCTGAGCGCTGCCGGTAAGCCCCTGCCGTATTGGGGTATAAGTCTGCCTTCGCCGCTTCCTGTCGATCCCGCTTTGGCCAGGACACTGAAGGACTGGCATGAACTCATTGGGAATGCTGGCTACGCGTTGATTGGACTCCATGCCTGCGCAGGTCTGGCGCATCACTACTTGATCAAGGACAACACCCTCACACGCATGCTCCCTGGGCGTTGAGCTTGGGGGGCGGCAAGCAGGAGCTGAACCGCTCTACGCTTCTTTGTCCTGCAAAAGATCAGCAAAGATCGCCATGAATGAACGGTCGCCCTAAGACGACCGTTCATTTCTACCAGGTGGCTAGGTTAATCCTTGTTGACCGCATCCTTGACATCACCGACTACCTGCTGCGCTTCGCCTTTTTTCTCCTGCAGTTTGCCTTTCAACTCCAGTTCAGTGTCTCCTGTGGCCTTGCCTATGGCTTGTTTGACCTTGCCAACAGCCTCGTTGGCCATGCCTTTTACCTTATCCGAAGTGCTGCTCATGGTTTTCTCCTTCGACGACGATCAGTGAAGCGTGGGTTGGGTGAAACGTACGTGCATCGGTTGAAACGCGTGTCACTCAGCGATGACACGGATCTTGCGTGACGACAAGGCGAAGCGGCCTACCGCAAAGCTCAAGGCGGCACCGATCAACAGCGTTGCCAAGGTGCCCCAGGCGGCTTTCGATACGTTGCTGGTAGCGACCTGAGCAGCTTCACGTGCCTGCTGCTCTGCCTGCTCTTTCAGTGTCTTCACCTGTCCAGCGGCCTGTTGATAGGCACGGGCGTAGTTATCGACCACTTGCTCGGCCTCTTGCTGGCTCTTTCCGGTACGCGCAGCGACGATGTTGACCAAGGCTTCCTTGTCTGCCGCGCTCAGGGCAGGCTCACCCGCCTTGCGTACCCGCTCGAACCACTGCTTGAGCTGATCGATCGCCAGGGTCGGGTTTTCGGCTGCTACCTGGCCTGCAGACTCGCCTTGGGCCTGAACCTGATCGGCCTCTTGCTCCAACGTCGAAGGGTTCAGTTCAGCCTTGCCGGTCTGCTCCAGCGTTTTATTCAACTCTGCTTCCATGCTGTCCCAGTCAAGCGAGATACCCTGCTTATTCAGCTGTTCCTTAATGCCTTGGCCTACAGCAGGCGCGGCTGCCGCTACCCCGTCGGCTGCAAGCGACAGGCCTTTGCCGGCAATGTTGCCAGCGGTGCCGACCACGCTGCCGGCTAAAGAAGCCAGCAGCCAGGTAGCCACTAGCGTGGTCACTGTCCAACTCAACAGACCATGCAGGCCCCCGCGGGTTGGGGCGGTACGGCCAGCCACCCAAGCACCGGCTGCCACCGAGAGCACCGTACTGATAAACAACCACACGCCCGCGCCCGTACCGAAGCCGCGTAAGGGATTGCCTTCAGCTATGGGGTCCACGATTCCGGCGCCGATGGCCGTTCCCAGCACACTGAGTATCAGATAGCTGGCCAAGGCGATGGCGCCACCTGCAAACACGGCGCTCCACGATACCCGCAGCGTGCTGGCAGCGTTGGCTGGGGCGGTCACATACGATTCAGTCATCTATGCATCCTCGAGAGTTGAGACGGGAAGCACCAGCAACGGATACCTCTGGTGCAACGTCAGGGCCAGTTTGCAGGTCTCATGCAAGGCTGTATTGGCGCATCTGCACCTGATCGATTAGTGCATCCGCACCACCCTTGGCATGCCTGCAGCGATTAAGCTCCAGGTAAAACGTACATGCGCGATGGAGAACCGCCATGAGCGACGCCGTGCTCACCCGAGAGACCAACCGCCGCCAACTTCAGCAGATCATCGCCGGATTGTCCGATGGTGTGATCCTGCTGGAAGTCGACCAATCCATCATCTGGGCGAACGAAGCGGCCCTGCGCATGCATGACGTCGACAGCCTGGAGCTACTGGGTAGCAACGCTGAGGCTTATCGCGAGCGTTTCGCCCTGCGCTACCGCAACAACCACCCGCTTGAAGCCGAGCAGTACCCAATTGCTCGTGTGGCTGCTGGGGAAGTGTTCAGCGACGTGGTGGTTGAGGTTAGGCCCGTTGGCGATGAGGAAGCGCGCAGCCGGGTACACCGGGTGCGCAGCATGGTGCTGGCGGACAGCAAGGGCGATGCTGAATCGCTGGTGCTGATCATCGCCGATGCCACTGAATGGGCCAGCGCCGAACAGCGCTTCGAAAAAACCTTCAATGCCAACCCGGCCCCTGCGGTTATCTGCCGGCTTAGCGACCTGCGCTTTATCAAAGTCAATCAAGGTTTTCTGGAGATGACCGGCCATGTGCGGGAGAACGTCATCGGCAGGTCTGTCTATGAAGTGGATGTGCTGGAAAACGCCGAGCGCAAGGAGTTGGCGATCGAGCGTCTCATAGAAGGTGCAACCATCCCGCAGATGCAGGCTGAATTGCGCTTGCCGGAAGGTGGCACGAAGCTGGTTATTGTAGCCGGACAACCACTGGACATGCATGAGGAAGACTGCATGTTGTTCTCATTCACCGACCTTGAGCCCAGGCGCAAGGCGGAAAATGCCCTGCGGCAGAGCGAAGAACGCTTTGCGAAGGCGTTTCGCCTGAGCCCCGTGCCTACCTTATTGTGCAGCGCTGACAGGCAGCAATTGATCGATGCCAACGAAGCCTTTCTCGACACTCTGGGATACACCGCACAGGAACTGCTAGGCAAAACAGTGGCTGAAATCGATTTCATGGTCGATCGGCGAGTGACGTCGCAGATATTCGACGTACTAGAAAAGACAGGCCGTATCGACGGGCTTGACCTAAAACTGCGCAAAAAAAGCGACGAGCGACTCGACTGTGTCCTGCAAGCCGACAGCGTCAGCCTACAGGACACTCCCTGCTATCTGCTGGTTCTAATGGACATTACCGAGCGCAAGCGTTCAGAGCTGGAGTTGGTCGAGGCGATTGAGACGGTGATGCAGGATGCGTCTTGGTTCAGCCAAACGCTGATAGAGAAGTTAGCCAATGCCAAACGCATCAATACTGGCCGTTTGCCGGATACGTCGTTCAGCGACCTCACTCGCCGAGAGCGCGACGTGTTGGCGCTTATCTGCGAAGGTCTTGCCGACAAGGAGATCGCGGCGCGGTTGAACCTAGCACTGAACACCGTGCGCAACCACGTGGCCACAGTGTATTCCAAGCTTGACGTCCACAGCCGGGGTGAAGCGATCGTCTGGGCACAAGAGCGAAGATTGTTTGGTCGGTAAGTCTAGTGCCTTTTAACGACTACAAGTGCTGAGTAAAACTGAAATCAACTGAATCGCCCCTGGTTTCGTAAACACCTCCAAGCCTCATAATGAGGCCCAAATAGGAGGTGTCATGGTAAGCGTCCGCCCAACTCACCTTGCGTAAGTCAGGCTGGCACCCACTGATGCGGCAGCAGCTGCCCGATCTCACTGGCCCGTTGCGTCGGCAGCCGCGTCAGCACATCTTTGAAATAGGCATACGGATCATGCCCATTCATGCGCGCCGACTGGATCAGGCTCATGATCGCCGCGGCCCGTTTGCCACTGCGCAGCGACCCGGCAAACAACCTGTTCGAGCGCCCGAGTGCCCATGGCCGGTACGGGTTTCGCCACGGCCTGCGCCCAGGTAGGTGGTCTTCTCGATGCTTGGCTTGGTTCCCTAGTAACCCTCGAAGCGTTCTGCGGCCAGGCGCTGAGGGGGCTCTACCAAGGTGGTCTGGTATGGCCCGGTGCCGATGACCTTGAGCACGTTGTCGTTGGCGTCGTAGGCGCTGGCGGCAAGGATGCTGGTCGACGAGTGCGCCAGCAGCGCTGGCAGCGGGGCGAAGGGCTGCTTCAGGGTAATGACCACATCGCGCCCCTGGGCACTGATCGACTCGATGTTGGCGCTGCGCAGGATGCCTGGTTTGTTGCGCGCGACGTTGAGTGCATGGGCCGCCACGGTGGCGCTGAGGTCGCTGCCGTCATGGAACTTGACGCCTTGGCGGATGGATAGCTTCCAGGTTTTCCCGTCATCGGAGACTTGCCATTGTTCGGCCAGCGCGGGCAGCGGTTGGCCCTTGGCATCGGCCTCCAGCAAGGTCTCGGTGATCTGCATGCGCTGGAAGATGAAGCCGGACACGGACGGATCGAGGCCCACGATCTCGAATGGGGCGACCACATCGAATACACGGTCCGGAGCCGCGGCATGCGCTGTGCAGACTGCACTGGAGGCCAATAACAACGCTGCGAGCAGCTTCAAGCGGGGCTTCTTGACAGACAACATGAAATGCCTTTCTAGAGCGCGACCTTTCTTGCTTCAGGCCAGACAACTGAACCTTGATGAAGAAAATTTCATCAAGAGGGGCGCGCATGATGTTTGATGTAATAACGTAACGCCAGAGCGCGCACTAAAATTGCAGTTGAAAATTATTCGCGTTAAGTGTGTAATGTTATTGTGTAACTTAAAGGAGTTGTTCATGAAGCCTGGCATCCACCCTAACTATCGTCCTGTGCTGTTCCACGACACCTCGGCGAACGTGTTCTTCCTCATCGGCTCGACAGCCGAATCCGACCGCACCTACCAGCACACCGATGGCAAGACTTATCCGTACGTGCAGCTTGACGTGTCGAGTGCCTCGCACCCGGTGTATACCGGCCAGCAGCGACAGGCCACCACCGAAGGGCGCATCGCCAACTTCAACAAGCGCTTTTCCGGGTTTGGTGGCAAGCCGTAAGCGGCTGGCTGGACAAGCAGGGGTAACGCGTCAGCGCACTCTGGAGGACCGCACGGCGTGCTGCCTTCCAGAGGCGTGTTTCAAGGCGGGGTCAAGCGGTAGTCGAGTGCTTGGCAGGCGATAAGCCCGCCCACAGTTGCTCGATCGCCTGTCGGCGTTCAGCCGCATCCGGCGCTTCGCATTGCTGCATCAGCATGTCGAGGGCCGCTTTCACTTCGAAGGTGCCTAGATCCTTTCCGTCGCGGTTGCGAATGGCAATAGTCCCTTCTGCCTGTTCCTTGGCACCGGCAATCAGCAGGAACGGGATTCGCTGCAGGGTTTGCTCGCGCACCTTGTAGCCGATCTTCTCATTGCGGGTATCGACCTCGGCCCGCAAGCCGACACTATGCAGCAGCTTCGTGACGTCCTGGGCATAACCCGCGTATTGCTGGGTGATCGACGACACCACCACCTGCACCGGCGATAGCCAGCTCGGCAGCTTGCCGGCATGGTGTTCGAGCAGGATGCCGGTGAAGCGCTCCAGCGAGCCGAACAAGGCGCGGTGCAGCATCACTGGGCGCTGGCGCTGGCCGTCCTCGTCGACATATTCCAGGCCAAAGCGTGCCGGCAGGTTCATGTCTACCTGCAGGGTGCCACATTGCCAGTCCCGGCCAATGGCGTCGCGCAGCACGAACTCGAGCTTCGGCCCATAGAACGCGCCTTCGCCAGGGCTGACCTGGTAGGCCAGCTGCATGTGCTGTAAGGCGGTGATCAGCGAGCCTTCCAGCAGGTCCCAGGTGTCATCGTCGCCCATGCGGTTGTTTGGCCGAGTGGACAGCTTGATGCGTACATCCTCGAAGCCGAACTGGCGATAGATGTCGAGCACCAGGGCTACCACCGACTGGCATTCCTGGTCCATCTGCTGCGGGGTGCAGAAGATGTGCGCATCATCCTGGGTAAAATGGCGCACCCGCAGCAGCCCGTGCAGTGCGCCCGAGGGTTCGTAGCGGTGCACCTTGCCGAACTCGCCCATGCGGATCGGTAGGTCGCGGTAGCTCTTCAGGCCGTGCTTGTACAGCAGCGTACCGCCGGGGCAGTTCATCGGTTTGAGCGCCAGTGCCCGGCCATCCTCGGTTTCGGTGGTGAACATGTTGTCGCGGTAGTTGTGCCAGTGGCCGGAAATCTCCCACAGGCTGCGGTCCATCACATCTGGCGTGTTGACTTCGATGTAGCCGGCGTCGTCCTGGCGTCGGCGCATGTAGGCGATCAGCGATTGGAACACCGCCCAGCCCCGTGGATGCCAGAACACCGCGCCAGGGGCATCGTCTTCGAAGTGGAACAGGTCGAGCTCGCGGCCGAGTTTGCGATGATCGCGCTTCTCCGCTTCTTCGATCCCGCGCAGATGCTCCGCCAGTTGCTTGGCATCGGCCCAGGCGGTGCCATAGATGCGTTGCAGTTGCTCGTTCTGTGCATCACCACGCCAGTAGGCACCCGCCAGCTTGGTGAGTTTGAAGGCCTTGAGCAGGCGGGTGTTCGGCACATGCGGGCCACGGCACATGTCGACGTATTCCTGGTGGAAGTACAGGCCCAGTTGGGTCGCCTGCTGCAGGTCGTCGATCAGGCGCAACTTGTAGTTTTCGTTGCGGGCTTTGAACACCTCAATGGTTTCTTCACGGCTGAGCATACGCTTGACCACGTCGTAGTCCTGGGCGATCAGCTCGCGCATGCGTGCCTCGATGGCTTCCAGGTCGGCCGGGGTGAACGGCCTCTCATAGGCGACATCGTAGTAGAAGCCATCGCGGACTACCGGGCCGATCACCATTTGCGCGGTGGGGAACAGCTGCTTCAGCGCGTGGCCAAGCAGGTGCGCACAGGAGTGGCGGATGATCTCCAGACCTTCTTCATCTTTGGGAGTGATGATCTGCAGGCTCACATCGTGGTCGATGATTTCGCAGGCATCGACCAGGCGCCCGTCGAGCTTGCCGGCAACGGTGCTGCGGGCAAGGCCTGGGCCGATCGCGCGGGCGACGTCGAGGACGCTGACAGGGCTGTCGAAGTGACGCAGCGCCCCATCGGGCAAGGTCACTGATACGGCTTGGGATAGGGGTTGTTCTGGCATTTTTCAGGCTCGGGTGGTCAATAGCGTGGTCGGGATGGGTCTATCCAACCCTTGCAGCTCGGTCTGCAGCATGGCGGGGTGAGACTTCAGTTGTTCGAACAAGCCCGGGTTTGCCCAGGCTTGGGTGATGGCGGGCGAAAATTCGATGCTGTGCAGGTCGATCAGGCCCATTCGCGGGTTCTGCGCATCCGCTCGGAAGCACTGGGCGTAGCCAGTCTCGGTTTCGTGCACGATGACTGAATGCAGGCTGACCTCGGCCTCGCCATTGCGCATTTCGGCCTGTGACAGCGCTGCATCGACCAGGCAGAAGAACAGGCGCGAGAACTGCTCGGCGCTGGGCGAAACCGGAATCAGCACCCAGCGTTCCGAATGGCGACGAACCGATGCCAGGTAGTCGGGGTCATCACCAGACCAGAGTGCGACGGCATGGTCGAAAGCGTCGATCAGGTCCCTGATATCGCCCTTGAGCAGACCGAAGTCGTAGATCATCTGGCCATTGTCCAGCGCATCGGCGTGGAGGATCAGCTCGACCTTGTAGGAGTGCCCGTGGATCGAGTGGGAGCAGCGTCGGGTGCTGCAGCCCCGCACGATGTGGGCGTTTTCGAATTTGAACAGTTTGCGGATCAGCATGGGTCACCTGGGTTGGCGCGGGCGCTGGTCGTCTGCACGAGGGCGCGCAGCCTCGGTCCTTGTGCGGTGTCCTCGGCGGTGAAGCCGGCCGCTTGCAGTTCGCTGCGCAGCCTGTCGGCGGTGGCGAAGTCACGGGCCTTGCGCGCGGTTTCGCGGGCCTCGAGCAAAGCGTGCAACGCGGCTTGTGGTAGTGGCGCGTCGATGTGCGGTTGCAAGGCTTGCAGTGCGGCCAGTGGTGCTTGCTGCAACAGGCCGAGCAGTGCGGCCGACTTCACCAACCGGGCCTTGGCCAATGCCCGGGCGGCATCATCGCTGGCGTCATCGAGCGCTTGGCGTAGCACATTCAGGCGAGCCAGGGCTTCGGCGATGCCCAGATCGTTTCTCAGGGCGTGGAGCAATTGCTCATCTGGCTTTACATCGGCAGCGCAGGGCAATGCCTCGCAGCGCGCCAGGCTGGTGTAGAAGCGAGTGAGTGTCTGCACTGCCGCGCTCAGGCGCTGGGCGTTCCAGTCCATCGGGCGGCGGTAGTGGGTGGACAGCAGCGCCAGTCGGATCGCCTCGCCAGGCGCTTGGCTCAGCAGGTCGCGCACCAGCAGCACGTTGCCCAGCGATTTGGACATCTTCTGCCCATCCACGGTGATGAAGCTGTTGTGCACCCAGGTGCGGCAGTACAAGGTGCCGTGGGCGCAGGTGCCTTGGGCGATCTCGTTCTCATGGTGTGGGAATATCAGGTCCTGGCCGCCGCCATGGATGTCGATGGTATGGCCCAGGTGCTGGCCGATCATCGCCGAGCACTCCACATGCCAGCCCGGCCGGCCTCTGCCCCAGGGACTGCTCCAGCCGGGCTGGTCGGCCGTGGACGGCTTCCACAGCACGAAGTCCAAGGGATCGCGCTTGTAGGGCGCGACTTCCACCCGGGCGCCGGCGAGCATGTCCTTGGTGTTGCGCCCGGAGAGTTCGCCATAGGCGGGGTAGGACGGTACGTGGAACAGCGCATGGCCTTGCGCCACATAGGCATGGCCACGCGCGATGAGGGCCTGGATCAGCTCGATGATCTGCGGCATGTGCGCGGTGACGCGAGGTTCCAGGTCAGGTGAGGCCACCCCGAGTGCAGCCATGTCCTGGTGGTAGGCCTCGATGAAGCGGTCGGTGATGCTGGCAATGGGCACGCCAGCCGCGGCTGCGGCGGCATTGATCTTGTCGTCGACGTCGGTGAAGTTGCGGGCGTACACCAGCTCTGCATAGTCGTGGCGCAGCAGCCTGGCCAGCAGGTCGAACACCACGGCCGGGCGGGCATTGCCGATGTGCGGGTAGTTGTAGACCGTGGGGCCGCAGACGTACATCGTCACCCGGTCGGGCCGCTCGGTGCGCAGCACCTCCTTGCGCCGGGTCAGCGTGTTGTGCAGGTAGATCGGCTCAGTCATGCGCAGGGGCCTGCGGGGCTGACCAGGCCGAGGCGTCGTGCGGGTGCAGGCTTTCCAGGTGGCGAACGTGCACCTGAGTGTCGCGATAACCCTGCAGGCTGGCCTGGATGCGCCGCGCAGCATCTTCGACGAACATCAGGTTCTGCCCGTTGAGTGCCGCGAACGCCTGTTCGTCGGCCCGTTTCACGGCGGTCTGCACCGGCGTGCGCAGGGCGCCTTCGACCTGGTCGATCAGGGCCAACAGCCCGAGATTCGGGGCATCTGCGGGCACCGCGACGCGCACGCGTGCTTCGCTGCGTTGGCTGTGCGGCGTCGCCAGCGAAGCGTTGCTGCGCAACCACTGCGCAACGGCACTGGCCTCGAGCAGCGGCTGGCCCTTGAAGGTTTGCAGGAAACCGTCTTCGATCAATTGCCGGGAGAGGGCGGCCGAGCACGGGCAGGTTGACGAGTAGCCGATCCGGACCTCGACGCTCAGGTTCAGCGCATCGCTCACCTTCGTGGCGAGCAGGTGAACGGGGTAGGATTTCCAGCCGGAGAGGCCCTCGGTCACCAGCGCAGGGCGGCGAACCAGCAGGTCGAAATCCAGGCGCAACCTGGCATTGCGGCTCTCACAGTCCTGATGGCTATCGATCATCTCTTGTAACAGGTGAAAGAGGTTAACCGGCGAAACCGACCCCGCCTGGCCCCAGGCGTCCAGCAGGCGATACAGCCTGGACATGTGAATGCCTTTGACGTGCGGTGCCGGCAGGTCGACCTGGACATCCGCCCGGGCGTGCAACTCGCGCTGATAGGTCGGTTCTTCGATGCGAACCGGCAGGTCGATACCTTGCATGCCGACCCATTGCAGTGGGCTGAGGCTAGGGGCCAGGTCGGTGACGGAAACGTCGGGTAATGCTGAGCTCATCATGTCTATCCAGTGGTGGGAGCCTTGCGCGTGGCAGCAAGGCGTATCAATCAGTTCCAGCCGGGGAAGGGGTTGGCCAACTGCTTCCAGGCTTCCGGCCCTTGGGCCATTTCATCATCGGTCAGCAGGCAGTCATCGAAGCGTGCACGCAGCGCAGCCTCGTCCATTTCCATGCCGATCAGCACCAGCTCCTGGCGGGCATCACCCACGCCTTCGTGCCATTTCGACCGGATGTGCAGGACTGATTCGCTGTCGGTCGGCCAATGTTCCTCGGGAACGGCCGCCCACCAGTAGCCTGCCGGGCCGTGGCGCGCGACGGCCCCGGCCTGGGACCAGTTGCCGGCCATGGCTGGCTCGCAGGCGAGCCAGAAGTAGCCCTTGGAGCGCACCACCCCAGGCCATTCGCTTTCTACCAGCGCGTGGAAGCGGCCTGGGTGGAACGGCCGGCGTGCGCGGTACACGAAGCTGGCGATGCCGTACTCTTCGGTTTCGGGGGTGTGGGTGCCGCGCATTTCCTGCAACCAGCCAGGCGCGCGTGAGGCTTCGTCGAAGTCGAACAGGCCGGTGTCCAGCACGCGATTCAGCGCGACCTTGCCGAACTCGGCGATTTCGATTTTTGCCCTTGGATTGAGGGTATTGAGGATGGCCATCAAGCGCTCGCGCTCTGCGTCACTGACCAGGTCGATCTTGTTCAGCACGATGACGTCGCAGAACTCGATCTGCTCGATCAGCAGGTCGACCACCGTGCGCACGTCTTCCTCGCCCAGCGATTCACCGCGGGCCTGCAGGCTGTCGCGCGAGCTGTAGTCGCGCAGAAAGTTGAAGGCATCGACCACGGTGACCATGGTGTCCAGGCGTGCCACTTCATTGAGGCTGCGGCCATCCTCACCTTCGAAGGTGAAGGTTTCCGCTACGGGCAGCGGCTCGGAGATGCCGGTCGACTCGATGACCAGTTGATCGAAGCGGCCCTCTTTGGCCAGGCGGTCCACTTCCAGCAGGAGGTCTTCGCGCAAGGTGCAGCAAATGCAGCCGTTGCTCATTTCCACCAGCTTTTCGTCGGTGCGCGACAGCTCGGCGCCGCCATCACGGACCAGCGCGGCGTCGATGTTCACGTCGCTCATGTCGTTGACGATCACGGCGACGCGCCGGCCTTCGCGGTTGTTCAGGATATGGTTGAGCAGGGTGGTCTTGCCGGCCCCAAGGAAGCCGGACAGCACGGTGACGGGAAGCCTTGCGGCTTGATTGGCAATCGCGCTAGAGGTGCTCATCAGGTGGCCTCACGGTAGTAGGTAGTGTGCATGCGTGCGGCTCTACTCAGTCCTCGCCGGTATCACGGCGAGTACAGGCGGCGCATTTACCGTGCAGCTCGATGGTCGAGCTGCACAGCGAAAACACGTTCTGGGTCATCCAGTGCCCCAAGGCCTGGTTCAGGTGCGGGACGTTGAATTCATCGACATGGCCGCAGCTATCGCAGATGGCGAACGCTCTGAAACCTGCTTCGCACTGGCTTGGGCAGGCGCAACTGACATAGGCATTCAACGATTCCAGGCGGTGGATCAACCCTTGCTCGGTCAGGTGGCCCAAGGCGCGGTAAATCTGCGTTGGCGCCCGGAAACCCTCATTGCGCAGGCTGTCCAGAATGGCGTAGGCACTGAGCGGCCTGGCGGCCTGCTGAAGCGTCGTCAGGACACGTTGCTGATTGCTGGTCAGTTGCATGCAGGTCTCCTTCCGCTCGCTTTGCAGTCTTCATGTTTGTTCATGGCGTGAGATGTTATAAAGTAACATTAATAAAATGGCTAGCGAAATCGCCCGGGGCTTCGCTGGTATGCAGGTCAATTGGAGTACGTATGGATCGACGCCGTGTGCTGAAACTATTGGTCGCCTGCCTGGCATTGCCGCTGCCCTTCGCGGCGCAAGCAGGCCAGGCGGTAAAACGGATTCGGCTGAGCCGTTCGGGCAGCATAACCAAGGTGTCGCTGGAGCTGACCGGGCCGGTGGCCGCGAAGCACTTCAGCCTCGCGGCGCCGCCGCGGTTGGTGATTGATCTTCCCCAGGCCAGCCTGCAGGCGTCACTGAACGAGCTTGCCCTGCAAGGTTCTGCGGTCACGGCCGTGCGCAGTGGCGTTACCGCGGCGGGTGACTTGCGTATCGTGCTGGACCTGGCCGACGCGGCGGTGCGCAGCGAAGTCCGTTCGCTAAATCCCGGGGGGCATGGCCTGGAGTTGGTGCTCACTGGACCAGCGGTGTCCGTTGCGCCGGTAGCCGTCAAGCCCTCGACGCGTCAGCGCGACCTGTTGATCGTGGTGGATGCCGGGCATGGTGGCAAAGACCCTGGCGCTGTGGGGCCCAAGGGCGAGCAGGAAAAGCGCGTGGCGTTGCAGATCGCCACGTTGCTGGCCAAGCGCATCGATGCACAGAAGGGCTACAAGGCACGCTTGGTGCGCAGCGACGATGTCTTCATTCCGCTGCGCAAGCGCGCCGAACTCGCTCAGCGGCTCAATGCCGACTTGTTCGTTTCGGTGCACGCCGATGCCGCACCGCGGCTCACGGCGTCGGGGGCGTCGGTGTTCGCCTTGTCGCAAGGGAGCGCCACATCGTCGATGGCTCGCTGGATGGCGCAGCGTGAAAACGATGCCGACATGGTCGGTGGTGGTTTGCCGGTCAAGCTGCGCCAGCACGATCCGATGGTCGCCGGTGTGCTGCTGGACATGTCGATGAGTTCGACGATTGCCACCAGCCTGGACCTCGGTCATCAGGTGCTCGCACAGCTTGGCCAGGTGTCGGGTCTGCATCAGGCGCGGGTGGAGCAGGCAGGGTTCGCCGTGCTCAAGTCGGCGGCCGTGCCTTCGATCCTGGTCGAGACAGGCTTCATTTCCAATGCCGGAGATTGTCGTCGGCTGCATGATTCGCGGCATCAACGCAAAGTCGCGCAAGCGATCTTCGCCGGGCTGGACGGCTATTTTCGCCAGCAACCGCCGGCTGGCAGCCTGATCGCTGCCAAGGGGCAGGTGTGATCAGTGCTGCGAGCCCTCGAACAGGGGGCTCATTGTGCGCGGATGCGTTCCCGATAGTGCCATTCACTGCCGGCAAGACAGGCCGTGGGCTCCGCCATTTGCGGAGCCAGTCTGTTGCTGAATGTTATAAAGTATCTTGAAGCGATATCATCATGATATAACGTTGCTTCTGGAAGGCGCAGTCTCAGACCTGCGTCACCGCTTGACCCCGCGATCAGCCGCACCTTCACCCCTGCAGTTCAGGAGCTTCCATGAGATTCACCTCGGCCTCCATTGCCGTCGTCACGGCATTGGTAACCCCAGACCTTCTCGCCGATCAGGCTGGTAACTCAACCATCACCCTTGGCGAAGTGAACATCACGCAGAAAGCCGGCGTGGCACTAAGCACGGAAAATGTACTCACCTCAGTCGACGTCATGGGCGGTGACCAGGTGGAAGACAGGAACGTGATGAATAGCTGGCAACTACTGGGTCAGATGCCGGGCATTCAACTGACCGAGACGGGGCAGGGGGCTGAGTCGGGCAAGGCCACTTTCCGGGCCTTCAATGGCGAGGGTTACATCAACGGCATCAAAACCCTGATCGATGGCGTGCCGAGTAACGTAAACAGCGGCAACCAGCGTTTCATCGACATGATTTTCCCGCTGGAGATCGATTACATCGAGGTGGTGCGCGGCACCAACGATCCGCGTTACGGCCTGCACAACATCGGCGGCAACATCAACTTTGCGACCCGTCAGGGCGGCAACTATGCAGACAGCCGCCTGACTTACGGGAGCTTCAATACCCGTGAAGTCCAAATCGCCCTCGGCCACGAGGAAGGTAACTTTGCGCAGAACTACATGCTGGCCAAGCAGGACACCAACGGTTCACGCGATCACAGCAACTCCAACAAGTATTCCCTGGGTGGCAAGTGGTTCCTCAGTAATGACGAGCAAAACTTCCGTGTAGGTGCCATTGCACGTCTGTACCACCAGCAAGCGGACGAAGGCGGGTTCCTCACCCGCGAAGAGTTGCACGCCAGCCGTACCGACTCACCTGCCAAGAATGACAACGATCGCAGCGATCGAGACATGAAACAGCTAAGCCTGCACATGGACTGGCAACTGCGTGACGATCTGAACCTGAGCAGCAAGTTGTATTACAACAGCTACAACGATGACCGCTCCATCACGTTTACCAGTTACGAGCCTGGCAACGGGCCGCGCCAGCGTCGTTTCTGGGATGAGCAGCAGCGTGGGATGCTCAGCAATCTCACCTGGCGGGTGAATGACATGCTGACCCTCGATGGCGGCATCAACTATGAAGAACAGCATAACGCGTACGAGCGCAGGCGCTTCAACTTCAGCGTACCCACCAACTTCGATGGCCCGCCAGCGCGCGTTCAAAACGATGACCACTACACGCTTCGTAACCTGGGTGGTTACGTACAGGCGGTTATCCAGCCAATTGACTCGTTGAAGATCATCCCGGCGATGCGCGTTGACAAGTTCAGTGGCAACACCAACATCTCAAGCACCAACAATGGTGTTACCACGAGTGCCAAGGGGCCTCTGCAGGACTACGGCTGGATCGAGCAACCCAAACTCAGCGTGGTGTACAGCGTTAATGACGATATCGACGTCTACGCCAACTGGGGGCGCACGTTCCAGGTGCTGACTGGCAATGCAAACCCTGCTTACCTGGTCAATGGCGCCGGTACCTATGACCCGTCGATCAACACGGGCAAGGAAGTGGGGGTGAAATTCCGGCCTTTCGAGGGCACCGAGGCACGCGTTGCCGTTTGGCAGCAGGACGCTACCGACGAGGTAGCGAACATGCCAGCCATCGATTCGACCGTTGGCCTGGGCGAAACCCGGCGTCGCGGTATCGACATGCAGTTCACCTCACGTTTGAACGATCAATGGACGGTGTGGGGCTCCCACGCCATCCAGGAAGCCAAAGTGATGAAGGGTAACGACGCGAACAACAACTCCCTCAAGGGCAAAGAAGTATTTTCCACGCCGCGTTACATCAGTAACCTGGGGGCAGAATATCGCATGAACGATGATTGGCGTTTCGGCATGCAGGCGCGCGCGCAAGGCGACTACTACATCGATGCGAACAACGAAGCGGGCAAGTACGGTGGTTTTGCCGTACTGGATGCGAGCGTCAGCTATCGGATCAGTGTTTCTACAAGCGTGGATCTGCAGGTCAAGAACCTGACGGATCGCGAATACGAATACGTCTGGTACGACAATTTCTGGTGGCCAGCTGGCGAAGAGCAGCCAATGTTTTCTCCGGCACCCGGCCGGTCTGCGTTCGTTTCACTCAACATGAAGCTGTAACCCGCCGGGACGCATTCACACGGTTGCTGTGAATGCGTCCTCCCGGCCGCTCAGCCGTGCTTCAAGCGTGCGGCGGCCTCCAGAGCGAAGTAGGTCAGGATGCCGTTGCAGCCGGCGCGCTTGAACGCCATCAATGCCTCCAGAATGACCGTGTCCGGGTCCAGCCAGCCATGGTCGATCGCGGCCTTGAGCATCGAGTATTCACCGCTGACCTGATAGGCGAACGTCGGTACGGCAAAGGTGGCCTTGACCCGTTGAATGATGTCCAGGTAAGGCATGCCGGGCTTGACCATCACCATGTCGGCGCCTTCCTGCAGGTCCAGCGCCACTTCGCGCAGGGCCTCGTCGCTGTTGGCCGGGTCCATCTGGTAGGTGCGCTTGTCGCCTTTGAGCGCGGCCGCCGAGCCCAGCGCATCGCGGAAGGGGCCGTAGAAACCGGAGGCGTACTTCGCGGCGTAGGATATCAGGCGCACATCGTTGAAACCGGCCAGGTCCAGTGCGGACCTGAGCGCGCCGATGCGGCCATCCATCATGTCCGAAGGTGCCAAGGTGTCGATGCCGGCCTGGGCCTGGACCACGGCTTGCGCCGCCAGTACCTGCAAGGTCTCGTCATTGGCCACGCGGCCTTGGCGCAGTACGCCGTCGTGGCCATGGTCGGTGTAGGGGTCCAGTGCCACGTCGCCGATCAGGCCAAGCTTGGGGAACGTAGCCTTGAGCAACCTGGCGGCGCGGCAGATCAGGTTGTCCGGATCGAGGGCATGGGTGCCCTCGCTGTCCTTGCGCTGCACCGGGGTGGCGGGAAACAGGGCGATGGCCGGGATGCCCAGTTCGACCGCCCGCCCCACGTGGTCCGGCAGTTCTGTCAGGCTCACCCGGACCTGGCCCGGCATGGCACTGATCGCCTCGCGTGTGCCTGAGCCTTCCTTGAGAAACACGGGCCAGATCAAGTCATCGCGGGACAGGCTGTTTTCCGCCACCAGCCGACGCGTCCAGTCGTCAGCGCGATTACGGCGCAAACGGGTGGCCGGGAAACTGCCCATTGAGCTCGGGAAGTGGTTCATGTTGCTCATGCTTCGATGGAGGAATGGTGGCCGGTGATCAGCCAGTGCTGGTCGATCAGCTCGAAGGTGAACAGAAAGCGCGCCGGCACCACCCGTTGCTCGCCGTTTTCACGGTAGACGAACGTGTATTGACCACCGACGACCACGGTGCCCAGCTTGCGGCTGACACGCTTCTTGAACAACTGGATGTCACAGACCAGCCCGTCGTTGGCGAGGAAGTTCTCGAAATAGTTGCGACGGCTGTCGTCGCAATCGCGCACCTGGTTGGACAGGGTCGGGACCAGGATCGCATCCGGTGCATACAGTGCCAGCACCTGATCCACATCACGTGTGGCCACGGTAGCGGCCCATCGGTAAAGCGCCGCTTTGGCACCGGCCAGGCATGCCAGTTCGGTGTCGGCGTAGGTCTCGGTGGTCGCGCTCGGGCGTGTTCCTGTCATGGCGTGTTACCTGCGTAAGTCGAAAAGATGAACAGTAGCGGCGTGATCTGCTAAGCTGTAGGTGTTATAACATAACATTTTAGGCAGGTTGCAAACCATGTTCCTTACGCTTGAACAGGCAGAGGCGGGTAGCCGCTTCGCCTTGACCGATGTGCTTCGCCACATACCCTGGAACGCCCAGGGGTTGATCGCTGCCATCACCCAGCAGCATGACAGCGGCGAAGTCCTGATGTTGGCTTGGATGAACGAAGAGTCGCTGCTCGAAACCCTCGAAACCCGCCGGGCCTGCTACTGGTCGCGTACCCATGGACGCCTGTGGCGCAAAGGCGAAAGCTCGGGGCATGTCCAGCATGTACACGACGTGCGGCTGGACTGCGATGGCGACGCGCTGTTGTTGCTGGTGGATCAGACAGGTGTCGCCTGTCACACAGGGCGTCGCAGCTGTTTCTACAACGCGATCCAGGGTGATCAAGTGGTGGTGACGGGCAACCCCGCCGAGGTGGGCGCATGAGTCAAGTCATCATTCGCAACGCCCGCCTGGTCAATGAAGGTGCCATACAGGAGGCCGATGTACTGGTCGCCCATGGCCGTATCGAGAAAATCGGCCGCAGCATCGCGGGCGTCAATGCGCCGCTCGAAATCGATGCCCGGGGCCAATGGTTGCTCCCCGGCATGATCGACGACCAGGTTCATTTTCGTGAGCCTGGCGCTGCGCACAAGGGCACCATGGCCAGTGAGTCGCGCGCAGCAGTGGCGGGCGGTATCACCAGTTTCATGGACATGCCCAACACCAACCCGGCCACGCTGGATCTTGCCGCCCTGCACGACAAGAAAGCCCGCGCCGCCAGCACCTCGGTTGCCAACTACGGTTTTCATTTTGGCGTGAGCAAGGACAACCTCGATACCGTGGCGGCCCTCGACCCGCGCGAAGTGGCGGGGGTGAAGGTGTTCATGGGCGCCTCCACCGGCGACATGCTGGTGGACGACCCGCGGGTGCTGGAACGGCTGTTCGCCAGCGTGCCGACCATCCTCCTGGCGCACTGCGAGCACACCCCGTCGATCCTGGCCAACGAAGCGCGCATGCGTGAGCGCTACGGCGATTTCATCCCTCCAGCCATGCACCCGATCATTCGAGATGCCGATGCCTGCCTGCGCTCTTCGAGCCAGGCGGTGCAGCTTGCCAAGCAATTCGGTACCCGTCTGCACGTGCTGCACCTGACCACCGCTCAGGAGCTAAGGCTGTTCGAAGCAGGGCCTTTGCAGGGCAAGCAGATCACTGCCGAAGTGTGCGCGCATCACCTGCTGTTCGACGACCGCGACTATGCTAGGCTCGGCCACCTGATCAAATGCAACCCTGCCATCAAGACCCAGCAAGACCGTGACGCGCTGCGCCAGGCACTGCTGTGCGACCGTATCGATGTCATCGGTACCGACCACGCCCCCCACACCCTGGCGGAAAAGCAGCGCCCTTATGCGTCGGCGCCATCAGGGTTGCCGCTGGTGCAGCATACGCTGCCCGCGCTCTTCGAACTGGTGGAGGAGGGCGTGTTGACGGTTGCCCAGCTGGTGCGCAAGACCAGCCATGCCGTCGCTGACCTGTTCGCCATCGAGGCGCGCGGCTACCTGCGTGAGGGCTACTGGGCAGACCTGACGCTGATCGAACGATTGCCCGAGCCCCGTGCCGTCAGCCTCGACCCGGTTCTGGCGCACTGCCAGTGGACACCGTTCGTGCACCACCGTTTCCAGCACCGCGTGGCCACGACTTTGGTTTCCGGGCAACTGGCCTGGCATGAAGGCCGGCTGGTCGAGGGCTGCCAAGGTTTGCCGCTGGCGTTCAACGCCCGACGCGGCTGATCGCCCTCTTTTTTCATTGACCTGAGCGCACCTGCAATGACCGAACAAGAGCTGCTGTCCCAACCTGAAGACGCTTACATGGACGCTGCGCAGCAGTCGTTCTTCCGCGAGCTGCTGCATGCCCAGCGCAAAGAGCTTCAGCAACGTATCGCTGAAGAATTCGAAGTGATATGTGACTTCGAACCCACTAGCGATCCTTCCGACATCGGCACTGCCGAGGAGCATCGCCAGTGGCAATTGAGGCTGCTGGAGCGGGAGAAGAAGCTGCTGGACAAGATCGACGAGGCCCTGGAGCGCGTCGCCCGTGGCGAGTATGGCTGGTGCAAGGAAACCGGCGAACCGATTGGCCTGAAGCGTTTGCTGCTCAGACCGACCGCCACGTTGTGCGTGGAGGCCAAGGAACGCCAGGAACTGCATGAGCGGCACATGCGCGACGATTGAGCGTGTGGATTTTTTAGTGGGAATGATTTGCGTTAATTTTATATTGTTGCGTTAACGCAGGTTCCCATGCACGTCTTGTCATCGCTTATCCCGATAGGCGATTCGTATCCCGATCGAGCCGACGTAGCGTTCGCCATGGGGAGGATTGACCGAGGAGGCACAGGCGCCTTCGGTGAGGCCGTAGCCTTCGAGAATCTTCACCCCGGTCCGCTGCTCGAACTCGCGGAAGAGCTCGACCGGCATCGGTGCGGCGCCACACAACGCATAGCGCAGGCTGGACTGATCGCGGCCCGACAACTCGGTCTGCAGGAGCGCGGCATAAACGGTGGGAACGGCGGAGAAGAAGTTGATTTCGAAGTGTTCCACCATCTCTCCGAATCGGGCGATCACGCCCTCGCCACGGTAGCCTTGCGGCGTGCCGAGAATTACGTGGTCGCCGAGGGTCCAGGGCATGAGGCCCGTCACCAGTTCTGGTCGGTGACCTCGGCCTATGACCGCTCGGCGGTCCTGCGCCGTGGCGCTGCGCTGGTGCGCGAGCGACATGAGCACATGGCCCATTGCATGACCCTGGACCAGGGCAAACCCTTCGCCGAATCCACGCTGGAGGCGAAAAGCGCCGCCGACCATATCGAGTGGTACGCGAAGGAGGGGCGCCGTGCCTACGGCCGCATCGTGCCGGCTCGCAACCCGGCGGTCCGTCAGTTGGTGGTACGTGAACCGGTCGGCGCGGTGGCGGCCTTCACACCCTGGAACTTCCCGATCAACCAGGCGATGCGCAAGATTGCCGGCGCGCTGGCCGCCGGTTGCAGCATCATCATCAAGGCCCCCGAGGAGGCTCCCGGCTCCGTGATCGAACTGGTGCGCTGCTTCCACGATGCCGGTGTACCCAAGGGCGTGCTCAACCTGGTGTTTGGCATTGCGGCGGAAGTCTCCGATTACCTGATCCGTTCGCCGATCATCCGCAAGGTGTCGTTCACGGGCTCCACCGAAGTGGGCCGTCAGCTGGGCGCGCTGGCCGCCGAACACCTGAAGCTGAGCGAGGAACCGTTTGGGCCGGTAGCACCGCTGCTGCGCTTTGACGACCCGGACAGCGTGATCCGCCAGGCCAACAGTCTCGAGTACGGCCTGGCAGCGTTTGCGTTCACTGCATCGCTGAAAACCGCCACTGAGTTGGGCAATCGCCTGCAACGCGGGATGGTGTCGAGAAACCACTTCGGTCTGGCACTACCGAATACACCGTTTGGCGGTATTAAAGCCAGTGGCCACGGAAGTGAGGGTGGAAGCGAAGGCCTAGATGCTTACCTCACTACCAAGTTCATCAGCCAGGTCGGTTGCTAATCGAATTGGAACCGTGTGCAGCATGCACAAGACCAAGCACCTTATGGCTTGAACGCCTGTGCTGACAAGTCAGCGCTTGCTAGCGGAGTACTTTGAGTCCAGAATCGAGGCTATTCCTGTTTCCGGTAAACAGGAAAAACCTTAGATTTCAAGGGCTCGCAAGCCCGGTGCGAGTCTCGTTTCCCGCTTCGCACTCATCGTTCTCAACAGTGCTTCAACCCCCGCATGCGCACCTGAACTTACTTAGCCAGTGCAGCATTTTTGCGTAACCGATCTAAGTAATCCGTCCATTGCTGTGCGGCCTCCCGACGCTGCGGCAGCAATTGCGCGCGGGCATACACGGCACCCAGTGCACCTGGCATGCGGTGCGATAACGACAACTCCAGTACAATCGGATCGATACCTAAATGCTCGTGAGCGATAGTGCGGTAGGTGGCGGGGAAACCGTGCGCAGTGATGCGGTATTCCGGCCAGATCCGCTGGTAGGCCTTGGCCAGGGATGTGGCGTCCACTGGATAGCCTGGGTAGACCGGCGATACAAAGACCCAGCCATTGCCCGCTTCATCCACCACCCGCCGTTCATGTAGTTCACGCAACAGCACAAGGGCTTGCTCCGGCAGCGGCACGATGTGTTTGCTCTTATCCAGATGGCGTGTTTTCCCTACTACATAGCGCCAGTCGGCGCTGACCAGATCGATGTCTTCCCAACGCATTTTCACCAGCTCGCCGGGGCGCACCGGCAGCATGACCAGCAAACGCATCGCCATGCTCACGCTGCTCGGGCTGAGCTCATCCAGACGAAGCAGAAGGTGGCCCAAATCGGCTGGACGTTCGATCGCTGGATTACTGGTCACCACATGGCGAACCTTGAGCTCTTCGGTGTTGCTCAGGGCCACGTTACGCTCCACCCAGCCGCGGCCCTCAGCGAAACCGAGCACGGCACGGATGATGGTACGCACGCGCTTGGCCATGGCCAGTGTGCGTGCTCGGCGCAAGGTAGCGATGATCTCGATGATGTGGTCCAGTTTGATCTCGCTGACGGGAATGTTGCCGATCGTGGGCAGGATGTGATTGTTCAAAGCGCCGCGAAAGCCCGCGAGGGATTTGCTCACGAGGTCGTGTGACTTGAAGGCCAGCCACTGTTCGGCGACGTAACTGAATGAGCGTTCCTCATTAAGTAGCTGCTCGGCGATTTTCTTGCGTTTGGCCTTCAGCGGGGGCGACGTGATGAGCTACGTTCTGGCGCGCGGCTCGGGCCAGGTCGCGGGCGTCTTTCAAGCCAATGTCGGGATAACGGCCAATCGCGTACACGTTCTCCTTGCCGTTCAGGCGATACCTCCATCCGCCAGTATTTTGCTGCAGGCTTGTTCGACTTCTGCGAGGCCTGAACATGCAGGTAAAGACCGGGTACCTCGCCGTCGGCGTACTTGCCGGGGTCAGCAATGGCACGCAAGAAGGCATCGCTGAGTTTAGGCCGCAATGCAGGCGTGGGGAGGGAAGTCGTCATGTGCGGGTACTTTTTTTCGAAACGGAAAAAGTATCCCAAAATATACCCGCAGGCGTATTGGAAATGAGCGGAATACGACGAACGGCCTTGGATGTAGACTCAGGTTAAGATACTGATTTTATTGATTTTTGCGGATCTTGATGGAAGTCGGTCACAAGCTATCGGGATCCCCAAAGAACATTTGGACATTCATATAAATCAAATGGTTATGAATGGGAAATTGTATTTGTACCCGCAGATTTACCCCTTTTAACAGCAGCTACGAGTGGATTGTAGTGGACGCAACAAGGAGGGATCGGTTTCAAAGATGCAATCCCTCACCCACTCGCGCAATTTATGCTTTGGGCTCGTCCCAGTCGCTACGCGTCGCAGCAGTCAGCGCATCCCAGTCATCAGGAGGGTTGCCGCGGCCCAGCATCTTCTCGAATATGGCGTAGGGATCGGATTTGCTGCCTGCGGAGCGTAGGGTGTTTTCGTCGTTGACCCATGCATAGACGATGACCTTGGATCTTGAGTCGTAGCGAAAGAACAGCCGAAAGCGCCTGCCGATTTTTGCACGGCGCCAATGTCTGTAGGCAGTGCCCAGCGTATTGCCTTGACGGAACTCATCACGGCCTGGGTCGGCAGGCACAGCCTCCATGATCAGATGGCTCAATGCCCGAAACAGCTTGACGTTGGCGTTGCTCTCAAAACCTCGCGGATCGTTCTGCTCGGCCCGGGCGGCGGCTTCTTGCAATTTGCGTAGCTGTAAAGTCACACCTTCATGGAACAACAGTGTCCAGCCATGTCGCAGCATCAGATCGCGACCTCACCATCGATATCTTCGTCCAGGTTTACGGAGTGGTTTGCGTTGGCGAGCATGGTTTGCGCCAAGTCTTCCGGCAGAGTGGTCAGGTTGCGGCCGCCTCGGATATCAGCCTCCAGCAAACCCAGGAACGCACCGATGGCAGGGTCTTCGTGGGTGGTTTCTACGCGGCTGACCACGATTTCACCCTCGCGTACGTCGAATGCAATCTTGCCACCAGTGTCAATGCCCAAAAGCTGGCGTATGGATTTGGGCAGTGTGACCTGTCCCTTCGAGGTCAACGTGGCGATTTCGTGGATGGCAGGCATGAGTGTTCTCCCGGATGTATTGATCGGATGGTAAGGAATAATCCTTACTCGGTCAATCTTGGTTTTCTGCTGATCAAGCATAGGCGGGGAGGACGCCTAATAGCGCCGCAAGATGGAGTTACACCACTTCCAGGGACACGATCCCATCTCTCGACTGCCCTGCATGAGATCGACTATCCCAAGGTACAGAATGAAGATAGGGCCATCGGTCGGGGTTTTTCACCCGCCTTGCCGTTGCACTAAAATTTTAATCTGAATCTCAGTTGAGGAGCTGCACGGTTAGGGGAAAACCCTCATTGCTGACGGGATGGGCGGGCCCCTAGCATGATCATCGTATTTTGCCAGCCACGACGGAGTAAGCTATGACTAATGCACAAGCTGAAGACAAGCGCCCAACCGAAGACCCCGCAGAGGACAATGCGTTTTTCCCCTCGCCTTATTCGCTAAGCCAATTCACTTCGCCAAAATCCGATCTCAGTGATGCCGACTATCCTGATCCCTATAAAGGTGGCCGGTGGAAGGTGCTGGTCATCGGCGCTGACGAGCGTTATTTGTTAACCGATAATGGCACCATGTTCTCCACAGGCAATCACCCTGTAGAGACGCTACTGCCGATGTACCATCTGGATAAAGCAGGGTTCAAATTCGACATTGCGACCTTGTCCGGCAACCCGGTCAAGTTCGAGTTCTGGGCGATGCCATCTGAAGACGTCGAAGTGAAGGGGCTATACGCTAAATATCGCGATAAGTTCAAACAGCCTAAAAAACTGGCTGAGGTAATCGACCAGGCATTAGGTGACGACTCCGACTACATCGGCGTGTTTATTCCTGGTGGCCACGGCGCACTAATCGGGTTGCCAGAAAGCGTCGATGTAAAAAGGGTGCTTGAGTGGGCGTCCAGGAAAGACAAGTTTGTGATTTCGTTGTGCCATGGACCCGCTGCGCTTATCGCTGCAGGTTTGGGTGAGAGCCCAGAGAGCTATATTTTCAACGGGTACAAAATTTGTGCGTTCCCTGACGACCTGGATGCGAAAACGCCGGACATTGGCTATATGCCGGGGCACTTGACCTGGAAGTTTGGTGAAAAACTAAAAGCGTTGGGCCTTGAGATCATCAACAAAGATATATCTGGAGCGGTGTATAAGGATCGTAAATTGCTGACCGGCGACAGTCCGTTGGCGGGTAACGCTCTGGGCAAGCTGGCTGCGGCTGAACTGTTGAAGGAGGCTGCAGAGCAATGAAATCCGGTCTAGCCGATGCTGCTATGCAAGTCGTCTTGGAAATAGAGCGAGCTTCGATGCTCTCGTTGATCGAAGATGCTGTTCGTGTCTTCGCCAAGCGCTTCGGCTATGACCGTTTTGTTCTTTTCTCTGTTGCCCCATCAAGGGATGACCTGGTCGATCGTATTTTTTGGGTGGAGGGCAATTGGTGGGAAGATGGCCAAACGGTTGATGCCAAAACATACGTCAGACGTTGCCCTGTCACCCGTCATATTTTGGAGGCTCGAGAACCGTTCTTCTGGACGAAAACCCACTGTGTGACAGGGGACAGTTATCGGGTGGTCCGGCGTCCGATTGGGCCTGGACCACACGGACTGCAGGTGCCGGTGTTCGGCCCTCAAGGACTGGAGGGGGCGATGAGTCTAGGTGGCGATAAGGTAGATAGCAGCCCCGACGCTCGCTTGGTATTGGCTATGGTGGCCACCGCTGCTTTCAATGCCGCTCACAGATTGCTGGAAGCGCCCCACACTGAAGGTGTCCGACAACTTTCCGTTCGCGAGCGCGAGGTGTTGACTTGGACGGCAGCGGGTCGACGGCATGCTGATATTGCGGCGACGCTGGGCTTGTCGGAGCGTACTGTGGAGAACCATCTTCGTGCGGCGCGGCGCCGTCTTGGTGTCGCTACCACTGCTCAAGCGATCAAGATCGCCATTCGCAACGGCGACCTTGGTGATAGTCGAGACCAACATGATGGTTAAAAAAGTGTTGGTGACAGGCGCGGCAACCGGTTTTGGAAGAGGCGTGGCCTGGGCGTTGTCGGAGCGTGGGCACAAGGTGATCGCTGGATGCCAGATATGGCCGCAGGTGTGGGAGCTGCGTAACGCTGTATTGTCGGCCGGGATTGAGATGCAAGTTATTAAACTTGATGTCCTCAACGAGATTGACCGCAAACATGCGCTGGCAATCGAAATCGATGTTCTGTTCAACAATGCAGGCATCATGGAGTCAGGTCCCATTATCGAAATACCTATGTCAGTGTTTCGTTCGGTTTTTGAGACCAACGTATTTGCCGCTCTTGAGTTGGCGCAAGGCTTTGCTCGGGTGATGGTCCAGCGCGGCTCTGGGCGGATCGTCTGGACGTCGTCGGTGGCCGGCTTGGTCAAAGTGCCTTTCGATGGAGCGTATGCCGCCTCCAAGCACGCGGTCGAAGGCATCTGCTCGGCAATGCACGATGAACTGATGCCCTACGGTGTCCAAGTAGTGACGGTCAACCCAGGTGCCTACCGCACGGGCTTCAACAACACGGGCATGGAGAGCATGGATCAGTGGTGGGATCAGGGTGATAGGGTTGTCGCTCATTGGCCGGTGCGTGAGCTCAATCGTCAACATGATCCTGCCGAGATGATCAGTGCCATCATTGCGGTGATTGAACAGGACAAGCCCAGATATCGTACTGTTCGACCAGCCAGTGCTGAAGAAATGGTGAAGAAAGAGCAGTCAGACGTATGGAAACGATAGCCTCACTGAAATAGCCCAGGATGCTGTAGAAAAATTGGAGGCGCTTGAAATCGGCATTGCCCAATATATCGGCTGATGAATCGAGGAGTTTAAGATGCAAGCATCCGTAGACATCGCTAAGCACTTTTTCTCGCGGTATAACGCTCATGACCTTCAAGGCATGTTAGCCTGTTTCTCTCCAGAGGGTCGAGTTGATTATCTGCCCATTGGCCTGGAGGGGCGGTGGGTGTTGCTGGCCTTGAAATATGGGGGCACTGATTGATGCAATTCCCGATTTGAACAATCAGGTGAATGTACACTATATGGATGAGCGCGCACAAGCGATTGTAGTCGAAGTGACTATTCGCGGTACTCAGGCGAAAGATGCTTTCGGCATTGACAACCTGGGGCGCAGCTTCGAGTTACCACATGTCTTCATTCTTGGACTTAATGATGATGGCCTAATTCTGGCGATGAAGGCCTATTGGGATAACGTCACGTGGTATCAAGCCCTAGGTAAAAAGAAAATTAGCTAACTGCTCATAATAAATATCACTCAACTCAGTTGAGGAAGCAATTCCTCTAGCGCTGTAGCGACTAGCTGTTTCTCAACTATCGCTTGGAGGCAACAGTCATGAACTGTCCAGTTGATTTTTCACGCAGGCAGGTTTTACTAACGGCAGGCATCGGGCTTGTGGCAGCTTCGTCACCCTTGCTCGCCCAGTCGCTCAATGGCACACAGCACTCCAGTCGCTCGTCGGGCGGGCTCTATCTTCCGAATTCTGCCGCCGGCACGCCATGGACGCCTGAAAGCGTTCGTCAAAAGGCTTATGCGATGCCAGTAGTTTCGCCGGCTTACCCGCAACCACCAAGTTGGTTTCTGGAACGCCCGTCGCTGACGATAACTTATCGCACCGATATTGAACTCGCGCGGGCAATGGTGCCTGAACCATTGATGGTCAAAGACCCGCTCGTCAGCCTTTCATTCCTTTGGATGGTTGCGCCCGGGATCGGTGACTATTACGAGTTCGCCCAGAGCATCGCTTGTTTTCTGGGTGACGAGGCTGTCAGTTTTCGCCCGCTCATGGTGGCCGAGAATGTCACCGCCATCATGCTGGGCCGCGAGGTCTGGGGATTGCCCAAGAAATACGGCCATCCTCGTGTTGGGCAAAACAATGAATCTTATGTCGGCACGCTCGAGTACGACGGCACGTTGGTGGCCAGGGCCAGCATGGCCTACAAGTACCAGGAGGTCGACTTGGCGCAAGCAGCGGCGGCCATGCGCACCCCCCGGGGTTGTTCTCAAAGTCATTCCCGATGTGGACGGCAAGACAGCGCGTATTGCCGAACTGGTGAGGTTCGAATATTCGACGGTAGAGCTCAAGGAAGCCTGGACGGGGGCCGCGAGCCTCGAGCTGTTCGATCACGAGGCGGTCCCGATCGCCGCGCTGCCCGTTCGCGAGATCGTGTCAGTGCGCCATACGCTAGGCAACTTCATGCTGGCGCCCGGCAAGGTCGTGCACAACTATCTCAAGTAACAGCGGATGGCGGTCGTTGGACGAGGCTTGGCTGCGATTCAACCCCCGGCTGCGTCACCCAATTTACTTCCACGCAGAGAACCCGTCGATGTCTACGTTGTATGTCACCGCCAGCTTCCTGGTGAAAGCCCAAGGGCTCGAAACTGTGCTCGAGGTGTTGACCACTTTGAGCGAAACTACCTTGCAAGAGCCGGGTTGCCTGGACTATGGCTATTATCAGTCGCTGGAAAATCCCTTGCAGCTGACATCCTTCGAAGTCTGGCAAGACGAAGAAGCCGAAGCGCTGCATTGGCGAACCGAACACCTTCAGGCCGCGTTGCGTCGGGTTTCCGGATCGCTGCAGGGTCCGGCGCAGGTCACCCAGTATCGTCGCGTGTGCTGAGTTGGATGATGGCGTTGGAATTTCACGGCCCTGGCCCGCCGGGGGCGGCCATCCAGGCCAGCCCCCGGCGACGCTGCGCTGCAGCGCCGATCTCTCAGAACTGTTCGGCGTCCAGCACGTAAAGGCAGGCACTTCCCGCGCGAGCGACACTGATCAGGGACTCGATGCGAGGTAACAGGCGGTCGAAGTAGAAGTGGGCGGTGGCCAGTTTAGCTTGATGGAAACTGTCTTCCTTTCCGGTAGCGGCCCGTGCCATGCGTGCCCACATATAGGCGTAGGCGGTGTAACCGAAAATATGCAGGTAGTCGACGGCTGCGGCACCTGCCTCGTAAGGGTTGGTCCTGGAAATTTTGATCAGATAATGGGACAGCGCCTCCAGTTGCCCTAGTGCTTCCAGCAGGCGGTGGCTGAAGGCTTCCTGCGGCATTTGCGCCACGAAGGCGCGTATTTCTCCGGCAAAAATATTAAATAGCGTGCCTTCATTGGTCAGAACTTTACGTCCCAGCAAGTCCAGGGCCTGGATACCATTGGTCCCCTCATAAATCTGCGAAATGCGTACATCACGAACAAGCTGTTCCTGACCCCACTCGCGGATGTACCCATGCCCACCGAAGACTTGCTGGCCGTGTACGCAGCTTTCCAAACCGGTGTCGGTGAAGAACGCTTTTGCGATTGGGGTTAGCAGGGCGACCAGTCCTCCCGAGCGGGCGCGCTCCGTCGCCACTTCGGAATATTTGGCAATGTCGAGGTGTTGACCAAGATAGGTGGCGAATGCTCGCCCCCCTTCAGTCAGCGCCTTCATGGTCAGCAGCATGCGCCGCACATCAGGGTGGCCGATGATTGGATCGGCGGCTCTGTCATGTTGTTGAGCCCCTCCAGGTGCGCGACTTTGCAGCCGTTCACGGGCATAACTCACTGCATTCTGGTAGGAGTTCTCGGCGCATCCAATGCCCTGAACACCTATGGACAGCCGTTCGTAGTTCATCATGGTGAACATTGCCGCAAGGCCTTTGTTGGGTTCGCCCACCAGCCAGCCGACCGCACCGTCGAAGTTCATTACACAGGTGGCCGAGGCCTTGATGCCCATTTTGTGTTCGATGGAGCCGCAATGGACCTGGTTGCGCTCACCCAGTGATTGGTCCGCATTGACAAGCACCTTGGGCACCAGAAATAGCGATATGCCTCGGGAACCGGTCGGAGCGTCGGGCAGTTTGGCCAACACCAGGTGGATGATGTTTTCAGTAAGGTCCTGCTCTCCACCGGTAATGAAAATCTTGGTGCCGGTGATGGCGTAGCTGCCGTCTGTGTTCGGCTCGGCCCGGGTTCGAATCAGCCCGAGGTCGCTGCCGGCATGAGCTTCGGTGAGGCACATCGACCCGGCCCAGCGCCCTTCGTACATGGCCGGTAGATAGGTAGCCTTCAGTGCTTCGCTGGCATGCGCGTCGATGGCCAGGCAGGCACCGGCAGATAGCGTGGAGTAAAGGGCGAAGCTGGCATTTGCGCCATACATCATTTCTTCGAACTGCACAGAGAGCATTTTCGGCATGCCCATGCCGCCATACTGCGGATTGCCCGCCAACCCGATCCAACCACCCTCGCCATAGATGCCGTAGGCATCGCGAAAGCCGTTGGGGGTAGTGACTTCGCCGTTGTTCCACTGCGCACCTTGTTCATCGCCGCTGCGGTTGAGTGGGGCAACCAGTTCGCGGCTGATTTTTGCTGCTTCTTCAAGAACCGCGTCGGCGATATCGGCGTCGATTCGTTCGGCCAAGGCGGGTAGCCGTTGCCACAGTGCGGGTGCGTCAAATACCTCGGTGAGCAGAAAGCGCATGTCGCGCAGTGGGGCATTGTATTCGGGCATTGATTGGACCTCTTGTTGCGGTGGCGGGTAGGGCCTTGGCGGCAACGCTTACCCGATGAGTCAATGTTCGCTGGCGCCAGCGATGCCCACGCCAGTCTGAGCTCGGACCATTTGATCGTCGAAGCCCTGATGATCGAGCGCTGCTCTGGCGCTGTGGTCGAGCTTGGAAACCAGCACGATGACCAGGAACGTCATTGGCATGGCGAACAGTGCAGGGTGGTCGTAAGGGAAGATGGCGTGTTCGTGCCCTAGAACAGTGACCCAAACTGTCGGCGACAAAATCACCAGGCCCAGCGCGCTGAGTAGGCCTGTCACGCCGCCGTAGATGGCGCCTCGTGTGGTCAGCCCCTTCCAGTACATCGCCATGAGCAGCACAGGGAAGTTGGCCGAGGCGGCAATGCCGAACGTCAGGCCGACCAGAAATGCGATGTTCACTTGCTCGAACAGGATGCCGAGCGCGATCGCGAGCACGCCCAGAGCAACCACCGCCGCACGTGAAACCAGCATCTCCCGGGCTTCACTGGCGACGCCGCGCTTGATGACCATGGCATAGAGGTCGTGGGAAATGGCGGATGCCCCGGCCAATGTCAGCCCTGCGACCACCGCCAGAATGGTGGCGAAGGCAACAGCGGACAAGAAGCCAAAGAACAGATTGCCGCCGACAGCCTTGGCAAGGTGCATGGCCACCATGTTGTTTCCGCCCAGGATCACTCCGCCAATCTTGCCGTCGACGTAGTAGGCAGGGTCTGTGCCGACGATGACGATGGCGGCGAAGCCCAACACACAGACCACCACAAAGAAGTAGCCGATGAAGCCGGATGCGTAGAACACCGATTTTCGTGCTTCACGGGCATCGGGCACGGTGAAGAAACGCATCAGGATATGCGGCAGGCCCGCAAGGCCGAACACCAAGCCCAATGCCATGGAGGCGACATTCAAGGGGTTTGCCAACATGCCACCGGGCGCCATGATGGCCCAACCGCCGGAGTGGCTCTCAATTGCGCGGCGCGCCAGTTGCTCCAGGCTGAAGTCGAAGGGCGCCAGGGCCAGTAGCATCAGAAGGGTCCCGCCCACCAACAGCAGGATCGCCTTGGTGATCTGCACCCATGTCGTTGCCAGCATGCCGCCGAAGATGACATACACCAGCATCAGCAGCCCGACGATGACCACCGCCACGGAGTAGTCCAGGCCAAACAGCAGTTTGATCAGCTGACCTGCGCCCACCATCTGCAATAGCAGGTAGCAACACACCACCGTCAATGAGCCGCAGGCTGCAAGCACACGTATTCGACGTTGATCCAGGCGGAATGAAACGATGTCTGCGAAGGTGAAACGGCCGAGGTTGCGCAGGCGCTCAGCCATCAGGAACGTGAGGATTGGCCAACCGACGAAGAAGCCGGTCATGTAGATGATGCCGTCGTAGCCTTTGCTGAACACCATGCTGGATAAGCCCAGCAGGGTCGATGCCGACATGTAGTCACCGGCAATTGCCAAGCCATTTTGCAGGCCGCTGATGCCTCCGCCTGCTGTGTAGAAGTCGCGGGTCGATTGGGTTCTTCTGGCCGCCCACCACGTGATGACCAGCGTAATGGATACGAATAACAGGAACATGCCGATCGCATTCAGGTTCACACCGGGTTCTGTAGCGACAACGGTGGACGCGTACACGGGTTGCCAAGGCAAGGCGATGACGGCAAGCAAGGCATGGATGGGCTTCATCACTGGCACTCCTCGACGATCTTCGCACTGAGTTTGTCGAAGTGCGTGTTGGCACGGCGCACGTACCAACCGGTCAGCAACCAGGCCATCACTATCAGCAAGATCGCAATGGGGATACCTGACGACAGGTGGCTGCTTTGATGCAGGGGTATCTGCAGTAGCTGCGGCCGACAGGCGGCAACTGCCATGAACGAGAAATAGGAACAGAGCACCAGCGCACTCAGCCCCCATGTAAGCCTTGAGCGGGCATTGATCAATGCGATGAACCCAGGGTTTTCCCGGATTCGTTGGTAGTGCTCGGCCTGTGAGACAGTGACCTTGTTCATGGCGCCTCCGTTTTATTGTTGTAGGGCTACCTGTTGGCTCACCAGCAGGCGAGCCAATTAGCGCGGTGCGTAACAGGGTGTCGGGTCAAGGCCAGACGTAATGGTCGAATTGCTCGCGCAAGGTCTTTTTACTCACCTTGCCAGTGGCGGTATGGGGCAGTTCGTTCAGGTACTCGCTTGCATCGGGCAGCCACCATTTGGGAATTCGCCCTTCCAGGAATGCGATGAGCTCATCGTGTCGAGGGACTTTTTCGGGATGCTTCGGCACAACGATCAGCAAAGGACGTTCGCTCCAACGCGCATGCGGTACACCAATGACGGCCGCCTCCGCGATCAACGGATGAGCCGTTATCGCGTTCTCGATCTCGACAGAGGAAATCCACTCGCCGCCAGACTTGATGACGTCCTTGATGCGGTCGGTGATTAGCAGGTACCCGCGCCGGTCAATGGTTGCCACATCGCCGGTATCGAACCATACGTGCGAAGCAGGCTGGCCGAAGTAGCCACTGCATACCCAAGGGCCACGTACCTGCAACGAACCGGAGGACTGGCCGTCGTGGCTCAGCGCATTGCCGGCCTCATCGACGATGCGCATCTCGACGCCGAACAATGCCTGGCCTGACTTGAGCACTTGCTGGCTACGGGGCTCTTCTGGCAACACGTCGTACCATGGCTGATGGCGGTTGTAGCTGCCCATCGGGCTAAGTTCGGTCATGCCCCAACCATTTTCCAAGGCCACACCGTGACGCCCCATGGCATGAATCAGCGAAAGTGGACACGCCGCGCCACCGCTGACGGCACGTTTCAAAGTAGGAATATGCTCGCCCTGGGCATCGAGATAGGTCGAGATGTTGGACCACAAAGTGGGTACAGCCAGGGAGAAACTCACGTGCTCCTGATTGATCAGCCTGACCATGGCTGCAGCATCGCCGACTCTTGGCCCCGGCAGCACCAGTTTCGCTCCCACCATTGCGGCGTTGTATGGCATGCCCCAGGCATTGACGTGGAACATGGGGACCATCGGCATTACAACATCGAGGGCACGCAAACCAACATTGTCCGCCATGTTTTGCGCCATGCCGTGCAGGACGGTACTGCGGTGACTTGCCAGCACGCCTTTGGGGTTTCCCGTTGTCCCGGAGGTATAGCAAAGCCCGCTGGCGCGGTTCTCGTCCAGTTCTGGCCAGTTGTAGTTTTCATCGGCGTCTGCAATCAGCTTTTCGTAACTGAGCAGGTTGGGAAGCGTGCTGTCCGGTATCTCATCCCATGGGCACAGGGCAACGTACCAACGTACGCGATCCAGCTCGGGTTGAATGCTTTCCAGCAAAGGAATGAACTGCAGATCGACGAACAACACATCATCTTCAGCGTGGCGAATGATGTAGCTGATCTGTTCTGGGGACAATTTGGGGTTGATGGTATGGCAGATTCGCCCCGAGCATGGAATCGCGTAATGCAGTTCGAAGTGCCGATGATCGTTCCAGGCCAGGGTGCCCACCCTCGCATCGTCAGGGCAACCCAGTGCGTCCAACCCATCGGCTAATCGTCGTGCTCTGGCAAAGGCGCTGGCGTACGTGTATCGATGTACTCGGCCATCGGCGAAGAGAGAGACAATCTCGGTATCGGCAGCAACCATGAGTGCCTGCCGCATGACCGCGGCGATACTCAGGTTGAAGTTCATCATCATGCCTTGCACAGGCACCTCCAGCCTTGTTCTTCTTGAGGTTCGAGGCTGGGCGCGCGAGGGCGCCGAGCTTGGAATGAGCAAGGAGCAAGGGGTGTGCCAATTTTTAGATCAATCTAGATTTAATAAAAAATCTATAAAAATCATTTAGTTATGATTTTCGTTGGTTTTGCTGGGCTCGGCAGGTCCAGGTAACCGGATTTCAGAGTTGAATCGGATTTCAAGGTTGCAAAGGCGCAGACGCTTAACTTTTTTCATCCTTGAGGCGCCGCCACAGGGTCGTGCGGCTGATGCCAAGTCGCTTGGCGGCTTCATCCATGTCACCCGCGCAATGAGCCAGCACTTCCCGAACTCGCCTTACTTCTTCGGCGCGACTGTGGCTGCGCAGGTCCTGGCTTGTCATGGCTTGCAATGTCGCATGCGGGGCCGGCTCGAACAGTTCGTCGAACAAGGCCTGTAACAGCCGAGGGTTGTCCTGGCCTTGCAGTGCACTTGCTGACAGCGCCGCACGCTCGACGATGTTTTCCAGCTCTCGAATGTTCCCTGGCCAACTGTGCCGCTCCAGTTGAGGCATGAGCCTCTCGAGCAGGCTGCTGGACGATTCAGTGGCCGAGCTGTGTCCCGTCAGTTTGTCCAGAATTGACCTGGCAAGCATTGGAATGTCGCGGGAGCGTTCGCGCAGGGGTGGCATGGTCAAGCGCAGGATGTTGAGGCGATAGTAGAGGTCTTCGCGGAAACAACCTTCGGTGATGCGTTGGCGAAGGTCCCGGTGGGTGGCAGCGATTACCCGGATGTCTACCGGTGTCGGCTCTGCCGCCCCCAGGCGTAACACCTCACGTTCTTGAAGCACGCGTAGCAAGCGCGTTTGCAAGGTGACCGGCATATCACCGATTTCATCGAGGAACAGGGTCCCGGTGTGGGCGTTTTCTATCAAGCCAGCCTTGCCACCCTTGCGCGAACCTGTGAAGGCACCTTCCTCGTAACCGAACAGCTCACTTTCGAGCAATGTTTCAGGGAAGGCTGCGCAGTTGATTGCAACGAAAGGGCCTGCCTGGCGTTGGCTGGCGTTATGTATGCTTTGTGCCAGTAGCTCCTTGCCCGTCCCGCTCTCTCCGTGAATCAACACAGTGGCGTCGGCCTCCGCGTAGTGGCGGGCAAGCCCCAGCATGGCCTGGAACCCGGCTGTGTCTCCAAGCATTTGTTCAAAGTGATAGCGAGCCGTGAACTGCTTGGGCTTCACCTGACTGCGGATACGCCGGTCCGCGCGTTGGATTGCATTCGCTTCCTGACAGGTGATGACGACCCCGTCGGGCTTGTCGTTTTCGATGATGGGCGTGATGTTCGCCGCCAGTGTCCGGCCCGCTGCTTTCAGAATCCGGTTTTCCTCGCTTTCACCACTGCAAAGTACCGCCGTTATATCCAGGCCCGGGATGACCTCGGCGAGCGGGCGTGCGCGTGCCCACTCGCTGGAAATACCGAGAAGTGTGGCCATGCGTGGGTTCAGGGACTGAACGAGCCCTTCAGCGTCCACCGCGACTACGCCATCGGACAAGTTGCGCAGTATCGAATTGAGGCGCTGTTGTTGAACCAGGCTCTGCTGGCGACTGCGGCAGATGGCCAATGCATCTTCCATGGCGCGCCGCACTGTGTCGGTGTTCAGCGCCAGTACACCCTGTGCGCCCACCGACTCGGCAAGTTCAACGGCGGTGGATGAGCCTACCACCACTCGGTATCCATCATCGACCAGGCGGTGTACCTGCTGGCGAGCCTCTTCATAGCTGGTGTAGGTGGCCTGGCGGATATCGACGGTAAAAAGCGATGACATCGCTTCAAGCTCTGGATGAGCGTGCTGGAAACTGAGAATACCGACCTGGGTGGCTTGGGCGCGGGCGAGGTCCAAGGCTCGGATGAGGTCATACTCGCCCATGCGAATCGACAGGATGGCCGTTGCGATGTGCTGCCTCAGGTACTCGGAGGTTGCGCCCGAGCAGATGATGACGTCCACATCCCCTCTGGCCTCCAACTCAAGGCCTGTGCTGCGCAGTTCGCCGACCGTGGTTTCGACAATTTCGACGCGCGCACGGCCGGCATAGTCGGGAATCACCTCTTCGACTATTCGCGCCATGCGGCTGAGCCCCTCAGGCAGACGAAGGTGGGTAATCAGGGCAACCACCTTGGGAAAGTACTCTCGACCACGCATGATTGAACACTCGACAATTTTTTCCATGTTGAAACAGAAATTTCAGGTCTGCAACGAGGAACATGCTTCGACAACTGCTGATTCAATCAATAAGCTCGATAACTAATTGATTTAAAAGAATAAATTAAAATTTATCGTCATCTGGCCCAGCTCTTGCTCAGTGGCTTTGAGTCATTAGAGCGAGTTCGATATTGCGATGAACAGCATTCCCAACCCACGCCCCGCAGATGTTCGGGCCAGTATCCCAGATGCGTACCCGGCACTTGCGCGATATTTGCAGCAACAACTCGGCGCCGATCTAGTGAACATAGATCAGGGCCAGCGCCTTTCAGGTGGCGCCATTCAGGAAAATTGGCTACTGAACGGCACAGTCCAGTTTGGGACAAACACATTCGTCGACAGCTGGGTCCTGCGAACCGATGCCGCTTCGTCCGTGGCCGTCAGCATGAGCCGCGCAGAAGAGTTTGCGGTGTTGGCCGCCGTTCACACTGCTGGAGTCCGCGTACCAGAGCCGCTTTGGTTATGCGAAGACGCCTCGGTTATAGGCCGCCCGTTCTTCATCATGCGTAAGTTGAATGGCATTACCAACGGCCATCGGCTGACATCAGATCCAGGCCTTGATCCGAAGCGCGACGAACTGTGCAGATCGCTTGGTCTGAATCTCGCCCAACTGCATCAGATCCGTCCGCACCACCCAATGCTGGCGTTTCTGGCGCCACCGGCCGCTGACCCCATACAGGCCAGCATCGACCAGTACCGGCGGTTTCTGGATGCATTGCCCGACAACCATCCGGTCGTCGAATGGGGGCTTCGATGGTGTGAACTCAACAAGCCCGCACCGTTGCCTGCCGGGCTGATCCATCGTGATTACCGCACTGGCAACTTCATGGTCGAGCAAGGCCAGCTCAGCGGCATCCTGGATTGGGAGTTCACCGGTTGGGGAGACCCCCGTGAGGATATTGGCTGGTTCACAGCCCGTTGTTGGCGCTTTGCCCGGCGAGACCGTGAGGCGGGCGGTATAGGGGACATCGACGCCTTCCTGGCCGGCTACGCGTCTGTATCCGGTTACTGGGTGAGTCAAGAAGAGCTGCGGTACTGGCAACTGATGGCTCATCTACGTTGGGCGGTCGTGGCGCTGCAGCAAGTGCAGCGGCATATCTCCGGCCAGCAGCCCTCTCTTGAATTGGCGCTGACTGGCCATCTGCTGCCCGAACTCGAACATGAGATCCTGGCCCTCAGTGGAGAAACCGTATGAACGCTAGCAACGTCAGCGCGATTGACCTGTTGAACACGGCCCGACATGTCCTGATCGACGACCTTTTGCCCTTGCTGGGTGAGGCGAACCACTACGAATGCAGAATGATTGCCCGGGCCATGTCAATCGCTGCCCGAGAGATCGAGCTGCGCGCAGAAGTCAGCGCACTTGAATCGAATGTCCTGGGCGAAGTCATGGGGCGCCATGGGCTGTTGAAGCTGACACCGGCCCATGCGCGCCACTTGCTGGTCGGTTTCATCAGAAAAGGTGTTTTCGATAATGCCGACTCTGCGCAGTCCAACATGCTTGAAGCCCTGAGACAAATTACCCATGCACGACTGGCCATCAGTAATCCGAAGGTTGCGTGCCATGGCAAATAGCATCGGGGTCAAACGACGACGCTGTTATCTGGTTCGTCATGGCCATGTCGATTATTTCGACGCACAAGGCCGTCCTTTGGACCCGCGCTCGGTGAGTCTCTCCGACCAAGGTGCTTTGCAGGCGAGAGCGCTTGGCGTGGTGATGCACGCAACTGCGTTGGATCGCGTACTGGTTTCCGATTATCCGCGGGCGCAGCAAACACTCGACCTCGTGCTGATGGGGCGAGCGCTGAAGGTTGAATCCACGCCTGCGTTACGCGAAATCAGAGCCGGCCGTTTGCGTGAGATACCTGAGCCATCCATGCAAGAAGCCATCGTGGGCGCCTATCGCAATGCCGCCGAGCCTGATGCCACGTTCCTGGGCGGCGAACGCTGGAGCGATTTCAGCCAACGCGTGCTGGACAAGTTTCACGCAGTGCTGAACGAGGATGGCTGGGAGTCGCTGCTGATCGTTGCCCATGACGCCGTCAACCGCATCGTCCTGGCATGGGCCGCTGGTACAGGCCTGCCAGGGATTGCGGCTTTCGAACAGGACACCGCGTGTCTTAATGTCATCGACATCGACGGGGAGGGCGATGGCTCATTCGCCGCGATCATCCGCGCGCTCAATGTCACGCCCTACGACCCAGGCAAGGTAGGTATTCGCGACACCGTCCTAGAGAACCTTTACCGCCACATTCGCCCGGGCAAGCCATTGGCCTGACTCAGGACTATCCGAGGAAACAACAATGAACTTCGCATTTCCCGATGATCTGATTGCGCTGCAGTCGCGTGTCCGAGAATTCATCCTCAACGACATCATTCCCATGGAAGCTGACCCTCGACAAAGCCCCCATGGCCCGTCGGAAGAACTTCGGCACGCGCTCGTCGAAAAGGCGCGTGCCAAGGGCCTGCTGACCCTGCACGCTTCCCGCGAGATGGGCGGGCAGGGCCTGAGTCACGTTGAAAAGGCTGTAATCTTCGAGGAGGCCGCCTACTCACCCTTGGGCCCCACGGCGATGAATATTCATGCGCCCGACGAAGGTAACATCCACCTGATGGAAGTTGTCGCCACCGAAGCGCAGAAAGACCGCTGGTTGAGGCCCCTCGTACAAGGTCACATTCGCTCCTGCTTCGCCATGACCGAGCCTGCGCCCGGGGCAGGTTCTGACCCTTCCATGCTTGCCACCACGGCCGTCCGAGACGGTGACGATTACATCATCAATGGCCAGAAGTGGCTCATTACCGGCGCTGAGGGGGCAGGCTTCGCCATCATCATGGCCCGGACCGAAGACGGTAACGCCACGATGTTCCTCACCGATACGAACCAGCCAGGCTTCATTCTCGAGCGAATGATGGACTCCCTGGACAGCTGTTTCACCGGTGGCCATGCGGTGCTGCGTTTTGAAAACCTTCGCGTGCCCGCTTCCCACGTTCTAGGTGAAGTCGGCAAGGGCTTCCGTTATGCCCAGGTGCGACTGGCGCCGGCGCGCCTGACCCACTGCATGCGTTGGCTGGGCCAAGCGCGTCGTGCTCATGATGTGGCCTGCGCCTACGCCAAGCGGCGCGAGTCCTTTGGCAAGCGGCTGGGCGACCACCAGGGGGTGGGCTTCATGCTCGCCGACAACGAAATGGACCTGCTCACCACACGCCTGACCATCTGGAACTGCGCCTGGGTGCTGGACCAGGGCGCACGTGGCAATTTCGAGTCGAGCATTGCCAAGGTGGTGAGCTCGGAGGGCATTTGGCGAGTGATTGACCGCAGCGTGCAGGTTCTGGGCGGGCAAGGGGTTACCAGCGAGGCGATCGTCGATCGGATTTTCCGAGACGCCCGCGGTTTCCGCATCTATGACGGCCCTAACGAAGTCCATCGCATGAGCCTTGCACGAAAAATCCTGGACCGTGTCGTCGGAGGTGAACAGTGAGCGCTCTCGTCTCCAAACTCTTTGACCTGACCGGTAAGCGTGTGCTCGTGACCGGTGCATCCAGTGGGCTGGGTTTGCATTTTGCCAAGACCTTGGCTTCGGCAGGTGCTCGTGTTGCGGTTGCGGCTCGGCGCGTCGATCGCCTTCATGACCTGGTAAGCGGCTTGCGTTTCGAGGGGCACGACGCAAGAGCCTACGCGCTGGATGTGACTTCGCGCCAATCGGTGATCGAGTGCATCGACGCCATCGAAGCGGATTTTGGTGGGCTGGATATCGTGGTCAACAATGCCGGCGTAAGCGATACCAAACGCGTGCTCGATTACGACGATCAGGATTGGCAAGCCATTTTAGATACCAACCTCAAAGGCGCGTGGATCGTGGCGCAGGAGTCGGCCAAACGGATGGTCAAGGCCGGGCAGGGGGGGAGTGTGATCAATATCACCTCGATCCTCGCAAGCCGCACCGGAGGAGGTGTAGGGCCTTACTGTGCGGCCAAGGCAGGGCTTAGCCATTTAACCCGATCACTCGCGTTGGAGCTGGCACGTCACGGAATACGGGTGAACGCGCTTGCGCCTGGGTACATCGCTACGGAAATCAACGACGCGTTTCTTACCAGTGACGCCGGTGAACGGTTGCGTGCGCGTATACCCAGTCGTCGGTTTTGCACGAGCAGTGATCTTGATGGTGCCCTGTTGCTCCTGGCCTCTGAAGCTGGGCGTGGCATGACGGGTGCAGAGATCATTGTCGATGGCGGTCACGCCTGCGCGGGTCTTTAAAAGGAGTTGCTACGATGATTACGGCAGTGGTGCGCATTCGCCTTCCTGAAGGGCTTGAGTTGGCGGCAGCCAAGGACATTTTCAAAAGCACAGCAGTGCAATACCAAGCTGTGCCCGGGCTTGTCAGGAAATACTATTTATTGGCCGAAGATGGCCGCTCTGTAGGCGGCGTCTATTTGTGGGAGTCGCGAGAACAGGCGCTGGCGCAATACACAGATGAGTGGAAAGCTTTTGTTGAGGGCAAATACGGAACACCGCCGAGCGTTGAGTTGTTCGAAACCCCGGTGGTCGTGGACAATCTATTGAACAGGGTGGTGGTTGCGTAGAGGCTCAGCTAAAAAAGATGACGCTGCCTTGAAGGCAGCGTCATGCTTGAGTTAGGTTTTCGTTGACACGTTCAAGACAACCTTGCCGATGTGTTGTCCAGACTCCATGAGGGCATGGGCCTTGTCTGAGTCCGAAAGTGGAAATTCTTTGTAAAGCAGCGGCTTTATGGTGTTGTTCTTGAGGTGTGGCCAGACGTGCTGCTCAAGCTCCGCCAGAATGCTGGCCTTGTCGTCATGGGTTCTTGAACGCAAGGTCGAACCGATATGAGTCAGGCGCTTGACAAGCATTGGGAAAAGATCGACGTTGGTTGCGGCGCCTTTGATGACACCAATTTGCACGATTCGACCGTTCATGGCGGCGACCCGGAAGTTTCGCGAAACATAGTCGCCGGCAATGATATCGACAATGACGTCAACGCCCTGGCCGTTAGTGCCCTGCATGACTTCATCGACGAAGTCCTGTTCGTTGTAATTTATCGCCACATCGGCCCCCAGGTTCTGGCTTGCAACCTGCTGCTCTTTATTGGCGACGGTTGTGAACACTTTAGAGGCGCCAAAAGCCTTGGCCAGCATGGTTGCGGTGGTGCCGATGCCGGAGGCGCCTCCGTGGATAAGTACCGAATCGCCTGCTTTGAACTGACCGCGTTGAAAGAGATTGACCCATACCGTCATGAAGGTTTCAGGAACAGCCGCAGCTTCCTGCATGGAAAGCCCAGCTGGCAAATGTACAACCGTCCGCTCATCCGACACGGCGTACTCGGCATATCCACCGCCTGGAACCAGCGCCATGACCTTGTCGCCGGCAGAGAAGCGCGTGACTTCATCGCCTACCACCGCGACCACGCCTGAGATCTCCAAGCCAGGAATGTCGGAGGCTCCGGCGGGCGGGTCGTAGAGCCCTTTGCGCTGAAGAAGGTCTGGTCCGTTTACGCCCGCTGCATGAACTTCGATCAGGACATCACGAGGCCCCAGCGTCGGGACCGCTCGCCGGGTCGGTTTCAAAACCTCCGGGCCACCAGGCCGGGTAATTTCAATAGCCGTCATCTCAACGGACGGCTTGCTGTTGGTTATGCTCATGGAATATTCCTGAAAAAGAGTGAAAGCCAGCCAACACGGCTAGCGTGAAATCAAGGGTACGAAAGTGTTGAGCCTGGGGCGCGCGGCGTTTTTGCGACGCTCTGTTGCAGTTGTTCTTCAAGGAAAAAAGCTTATGAACTGGGATGATGCACGGGTCTTGCTGGCGCTTGGGCGAGAGTTGACGTTGCGCCGCGCGGGGCGCGTGCTTCGGATTGACCAAGCGACGGTGGGAAGGCGGATTGCCGCGATGGAGGAAGATCTGGGATCTACTCTGTTTCTGCGCACGCCCACGGGTTATCAACTGACCGCCATCGGAGAAGTGGCATTCGAAATGGCGGAGAAAATGGAAAGCGCCGCCATGGAGTTGGCTCGTCGAACACGTGGAGCCGACCAGGAGCAAGCGGGGGAAGTGCGTTTATCTACAACGGACTCACTGGCCTATG
>NZ_JBICKA010000021.1:0-11710 GCF_043103635.1 Pseudomonas sp. yb_9
AGATCAGCTCTCGCCCAGTGCCCCAACCACCTGGTCGACACTGGCCTTCAAACCGGCAAACGCATCCTCAGGGTCACTCTGCACCACCACCAGCTTCGCCCCGGCAGCCTTGATCACCTCGGCCACCGCCGCGTCCGGTTGCCGATGGTCCAGCACCAGTGCCACATCCTGCGCTTTCAGGTTCTCTCCCAGCGCCTGGAGCGCGGCAGCGTCCCATTCGGTCGGCAGCGCTTGCTCCACCACATCCAGGTTCAAGCCGCTGGCCAGGTAACCCAACCGCTCGGACAAGCTCACCACCGTCAGGTTGTCGACCTTGGCCAGGCGCGTCTGGCTGCTGGCCGATAGCTCAAGCAACTGGCGCTTGAGCCCTGCTAGGTTGCCCTGGATCTTCGCCTTGTCGTCCGGTGCCAGCCGTTCCAGGTCATTGGCTACCACATCGGCCATGCGCCCGAGGTTGGTCGGGTTGAGCCAGGGGTAGGTGCCGTAGGCATCATCACCTGTGACCGCAATGCCGGGCAGCGCGCCATCCACCGGGCGTGCGGCATCGATTTCGACGATGCGGATGTTGCTGCGTCGGGCCATCGGGTACAGCGGGTCGTCACGCCAGATCGAGCGTACACCGATCACCGCGTCGGCCTGCTTTGCGGCTTTCTCCAGGCTGGGGCCACCGCGCGAGCTGAAATACGACGGCTGGCGGCTGGCCGGCAGGTTGGCCGGTGCCGCCCGTTTGAGTTGCACCGCCGTGCCGTCAAGCAGGGCGCTGGCCAGGCTGTGGGTGATGGGCAGGGTGGTCAGCACTTGCGTGGCAAAAGACAGCGACGGCAGGCCGGACAAGGCCAGCGCCAGGGTCAGGCGTTTCAGGTTCATGCCGGGTTTCCTTGCAGGCGTGGGACGAGGGCGCGGGCCAGGGCGGCCAGGGCAAAGCAGATGCCGGCGACCAGGATGATCGCGGCGCCCGACGGTACGGGCAGGTCGAAGACGATCGGCAGCAGGATGCCGAGCAGCGTGCTCAAGGTGGCGATCAGTACCGAGACGAAGAAAAACCCCTGGAGCGACTGGCTGACCAGGCGTGCAGCCGCAGCGGGGATGACCAGCAATGCACCGACCAGAATGGCCCCGATCACCTTCACTGCGGCCACGGTCACCAGGGTCACCAGCACCACGAACAGGTAATCCAGGGTTTTCACCGCCACCCCGCGCACGGCCGCCAGTTGCGGGTTGAAACTGGCCAGCATGATGCGGTTGTACAGCGGCACGGCCAGAGCCAGCACCAGTACTGCGACGATACCCAGCACCACCAGGTCCTGGCCGCTGACGGTCAGCACCGAGCCGAACAGCACGTTTTCGAGGATGTGCACGTTGATCTTGCCGGCCAGCATCAGCAGCAGGCTGGCGCCCAGCGCCAGCGACACCGACAGGAACACGCCGATCAGCGTGTCGGGTGATAGACCGGTGCGGTTGCGCAGGAAGTTGAGCAAGATGCCGAACAGCAGGCAGTAGCCGAACAGGCTGCCATAAGGGCCGGTGTAGGGCTCACCAAGCAGGATGCCGATGGCTACCCCGGTCAGTGCAGCATGGCCCACGGCTTCGGAAAAGAACGCAAAGCGCTTGACCACCACCAGGGTGCCCAGGCCGCCCAGTACCGGGCCAATCATCAGGCCAGCCAGCAAGGCATTGACCACGAAGCCGTAGGCCAGAGCCTCAGGCAAGTAACCAGCCGTGGCCCAGTCCTGGACCAGTTGGCGAAAGGCTTCAAAACTCATGAGGCAAGGCTCTCGCTACGCGGGTGAACAGAGAACAGGCCAAGCAGGCGCTCTGGTGTGAGGGCCTGGGCCGGCGGGGCATCGAACAACACCTGGCGGCTCAGGCCAGTGACCCGGTCGGCCAGGCGCAGCACGGCCTCCAGGTCGTGTTCTATCCACAGCACTGTGGTGCCGGCCTGGCGCCAGCCCTGCAGTAACTGCTCGAACACCTGGATACCGGCTTCATCGAGGGCAGACATGGGCTCGTCCAGTACCAGCAATTGCGGCTCGGGGATCAGGCCTTGGGCCAACAGCACACGCTGGCGTTCGCCGCCAGACAAGGCGCCCATGCGCCGTTTGCGCTTGTCGAGCATGCCGACCCGCGCCAAGGCCGCATCGATGGCCGGCTGCACGCGGCGCGACAAGCCGAGAAACGCCGGGCGCCGCTGGCACATGGCAGCCATGAAGTCATCTACGGTCATTGGCAGGCCGCGGTCGAACTCCAGCGCTTGTGGCACATAACCGATCACCTCGCGCTCACCCGGCCAATGCAGGGTCAGTTGGCCCTGGTGTGGCATTTGCCCGAGCAGGGTCTTGATCAGTGAACTCTTGCCGCCGCCGTTGGGGCCGACGATGGCATGCACGCTCCCGGCAGCAACGCCGAAGCTGACGTGTTCAAGGATGCGTGTACGGCCCAGGGTGAGGTCGACGTCGGCGAACTCGATGCGTGGCCCACAGGCCTTCACCAGGTTGGCGGCGACGGTCATGCGCGGTTCTCCTGGATGGCGCGCACCACGGTGTCGAGGTTGCGCTTCATCTCCACTTCGTACTTATCTTTGGTGTATTCACCGTAGGAAATGTGCGTCAGAGGGTACAGGCGTACGCCGGATTCACGTTGGATGGTTTCGACATAGGCGGACGGGAAGTCCATTTCCGAGAAGATCACCTTCACATCCAGGGCTTTGAGCTGGTCGATGGTCTTTTTCAGCTGGGCCGGGCTGGGCTCGATGCCGTGGGCCGGTTCGACCACGGCGGTCACCTCCAGGCCGAAGTCGCGCACCAGGTAGTCGTAGGCGGCATGGATGGTGGCAACCCGGAAGGTGGCGCTGGGCGCTTCGGTTACCTTGGCCAGCGCCTCGGCACGCAGGGCGCGCAGGCGTTTGGCATAGGCGCGGGCGTTTTGCGTATACAACTTGGCGTTGTCCGGGTCGAGCTTGCCCAGTTCGCGGGCGATGTTGTTGACCTGGGCGATGGTGGTGCTGATGGACAGGAAGGTGTGCGGGTTGACCACCTTGCCGGCGCCGCGCGCTGCAATGCCCGTGGCTGCCAGCAACGGTACGTTCTGGTTGGCCTCGATAGTTGCGATGCCGGGTTTTTCGCTGGCGGCAATCATGCGGTCGGCAAAGTCGTCATGGCCGACACCGTTGAGCACCACCACGTCCAGCGTGCCGATGCGCTTGATGTCCTCGGCCCGTGGCTCGTAGGCGTGCGGGTTGAAGCCCGCCGGAATCAGCGGCACCACTTCGGCCTTGTCGCCGACGATGTTGGTCACATAGCTGTAGTAGGGGTGCAGGGTGATGCCAATACGCAGGGGCTTGCCGTTATCGGCCAGGGCCAGTGCCGGCAGGGCAAAGGCCAGGAGCAGGGCGAGGGCGGAGCGGAACATGGGTGGGAGTCCTTGGGTTCAGTGACGGTGTTCGCGGGTAACCCCGGCGTCGTAGTGGCTGACCACTTGCTGCCAACCTGCAGCGATCAAGGCCGCCTGGCCGAGATCGTCCGGGATGACGGCAGCGCTGTCGCGGCGCAACCAGACATCGGCCTGGCCGGTGCTGTTCGCCGGCAGGATCAGCAGCAGGCTGCCGGCAACTTCAGGGGCCTGACTGCGGCCCAGGTAAGCGCCGGATTCCAGCCACGACCACTGATGACTGCCACGGCCCTGGCTGCCGGCATCCACCACGAATGGCGGCAGGCCTTCTTCGGCCAGTGCCTGCACGCTCGGCACGGCGGCGTTTTCCTCACGCAGCAGCTGGATCTCGTCGAAGGCCACCCGCAGGTCGGTGTACAGGCCTTGCTCGGCAGCGGTGAGGTCGCGGCGGGCGTCAATCTGGTGGCTGGCGATGGCCTGCTCATCCACGCGTTCGCCACGCAACAGCACCACACTGGCGGCGAGCACCACGATCAGCAGGCTGGCCAGCAGCACGTACAGGGTTTCGTGCCCGGCGCCGGCCGGGCGAATCACTTGAGCGCGGCTCATGGCTGGGCGATATCGGCGTAGTCGACTTCCACCACGTGCCCGGGGCCGGCGTCGAACAGCACGTAGAATTCGCCGTCCGGGCGTTTGAAGGTGAGCGTGGAGTCGTCACCCAGCTTGCCGCCGACCAGTACTTGCTCGTCATAGCCGATCACGTCCAGGGTCACCCCGGCGGCACCGCTGCCGTCCGAGAAGCCACCGGTGCATGTGACCTGGCCGCTGGCCAGTTCTTCGCATTCGCACATCGGGTTGTGTGCCAGAGCAGGGCCAGCGGCCAGTACCAGCAAGGGCAGGGCGAGGGTGCGCATCAGGTGTTTCATTTCTTGCCTCCTTGTTTCTCGAGCCAGGCCACGGTGGCAGGCGATGCCTGGGCCAGGGGGACGGATGCCTGGTGCATGCTGCCGTCCCAACCTTCCAGGGTGATCCAGATCTGTGCGTCGGGTTTGGTACGCGGCGGGATAGGCAGGTTGGTGCCCATGCGGTAGGGGGCGCCAAAGAAGAGGGTGCCGGCAGCGCGCAGGCTGCGCGGTTTGCCGATGCGCAGGTAAACAGCCTTGACGTCTTTCATGCAGGCTTTGCACAAGGACGCGCTGAAGGACTTGAAGTGGCCGGCGGGCCCGTCTTCGCGTGGTGCTTCGTCACGCAGTTCAGCCAAGTCCAGCGTGTAAGGGCCGGCCTGGATGCCACTGATCACGTTCGCCCCCAAGCCTGCGTCGCCACGAAACAGCTTGGCGTCGCTGAAATACTTGGGCATGAAGCCCAGCGGGACGAGGATCAGCAGGATGTTCAGATGAAAGCGCCACTTCAGCCACCACTGCTTCAGCGGGCTGGCGGGCACGGCCTGGGCGTGGCTCATGGTTGGGTCTCCAGTGTGGTCTGGCTGCGTGCGGCACGGGGCGCACGGTCACTGCGCTTGAGGGCGGCTGCGGTGGCCTGGGCGGTACGCTTGGTCCAGATCAGCAAGCCGCTGAGCACCATCAAGGTGAGTATCAGGCCGAAGAAGAACCAGATCAGCTTGATGGGCAATCCGCCAAAGTCACCGGTGTGCAAGGGGCGCATGGACTCGGTGACGAACTCCAGCGTGGAGCGGTCGCTGAGCAGGAATTGGCTGTCGACGTTGCGTGTGTAAGGGTTGACCGCAGCGCTTTGGAACATCAGCGGATACCAGCCGCGCCCGCCCATGGAAACGTGGCTGTAGGCGGTCGCCGGCAACGAAATGAAGGTGATGTCCAGGCCTGGAATCGCCAGGCCGGCAATACGTGCCGCCTCATCGAGGTCAATGCGCGGGGCAGGGGTGCCATCCGGCGTTTGCGGCACATCTTCACGGGCGATCACCGGCACGATAGGCCGGCTGGAAATGGTGATGTGGTTGTCCGAAAGCAGCGCCTGGATCAGGAACCAGGTGCCGGTGATGGAAATGACCGCGATGAACCAGATTGACCACACCCCCGCCAGGCGATGCAGGTCGCCCCAGAAAATACGTGAGCCGTGCCCGGTGCGCACCGGTTTGAAGAAGCCTTTCCAGAACTTCTTGTACACCACCAGCCCGGTGACCAGAGAGGCCAGCATGGGCAGGCCGAGAAGCGAAACCAGGTACCAGCCCCAGCTGAAGCCATTGGTGAAAGGCACCAGCCACCAGCCGTGCAGGGCACGGGTAAAGGCTTCGAAGTTGAAGTCAGGGGACTTGCCCTGGATGACGCCGGTGTAGGGGTTGACGTACAGCGTCGGGCTGGTGCCGTCGGGGTACGTGACATCGGCCAGCAGGGCAAAGTGCGAGCCGTCGGGCTGTCTGAGCGACTCCACGAACATGTCTGGCTCGGCTTTGCGCATGGCGTCCAGTACCTGCTGGAAGCTCAGGCGCTCGGCATCACCGTCGGGCTTGCTCGCGCGTACATCCGGGTTAGCCAGCCAGACGATTTCCTGGCTGACCACGGCGAGCATGCCGGTGAAGCACACGATCAGCACAAAGAACCAGATCGGCAAGGCGAGCCAGCTGTGGACCAGGAACCACAGCCTGGATTTGGATTTTTTCGGTGATTTGGCCATCAGACGGTCTTCTGCAATGGGTGGTCGAGCGTGTGCCCAACCAAAGAGGGCTGTACTGATAAGGACGAATGAGAATTGAAAACCTGCCGTTTTAAATGCAAGTAAATGTTTCAGAGGGCACAAAGCCGGCCTGCGCGCGAGGCGACAGGCCGGCCTTGAGGGTGCGTAGCACAGGGGTCAGGCGCGGGTCAGGGCCGCAGCGGGTTGCGCTTTGCCGTGCAATTGCGCCAGGTCCTGATACAGGGCGCGGCCGATTTCTGCGGCACGGGCCGGCAGTACGGAGAGCAGGGTGTCACTCAGGCCGTGGCTGTTTTCGCAGAAGCCCTGCAAGTACACCGAGGCCTGCAGGTCGGGGCTGGCCAGCACGCGGTAGTTGCGGTCGACGCTGAAGTCGTCCAGGTAACCGGCCAACGGTGCCAGCAGGTCACGGTGCGAGCGGCGCTCGTAGCCGGTGGCAAGGATAACGGCATCGTAGCGGTGGGTTTGCTGCTGGCCGGTAGCGAGGTCGCGCAGGGTCAGCTCCAGGCCTTCGCGCGTGGCCACCACGGCTTCCACCTGGCGCCGGCACAGCACATTGTGGCGGTGCTGGTGGGCGACTTTCTGCCGGTAGAGGATGCCGTAGATGCGTTCGATCAGGTTGAGGTCGACCACTGAATAGTTGGTGTTGTGGTACTCGCCCAGCAGCTTGCTGCGCTGGTCGGCGGGTTCGTTGTAGACCAGGTCGGTGTAGTCCGGCGAGAAAATCTCGTTGACGAACGGGCTGTCGTCGGCCGGTTTGAGGGCCGAACCGCGCAGTATCATGTCGACCTTGACGCTCGGGTAGCTGTCGTTCAGGTCGATAAACGCCTCGGCGGCGCTCTGGCCCGAACCGATCACAGCGATGCGCATCGGTTTGCCGTCGGTGCACGGCAGCTTGTTCAGGCTGCTCAGGTATTGGGAGTGGTGGAACACCCGTGGGTCGTCCTTGAAGGCGCCGAACTTTTCCGGGATTTTCGGCGTTCCGCCGCTGCCGACTACCACCGAGCGGGTGCGGCGGCTGTATTCGCGGCCCTGTGCATCGCGTGCGATCACACGCAGGTGTTCTACCCGGCCATCCTGCAGTTCCGGTTCGATACGCAGCACTTCCTGGCCATACACGGCTTGGGTGGCGAAGTGTTCGGCGGCCCAGCGCAGGTAGTCGTTGTACTCCAGGCGGCAGGGGTAGAAGGTGCCGAGGTTGATGAAGTCGGCCAGGCGCTGCTTCTGGTGCAGGTAGTTGACGAAACTGTAGGGGCTGGTGGGGTTGCGCAGCGACACCAGGTCTTTCAGGAACGAGATCTGCAACTCACTCTGGGTGGCCAGGGTTTCGCCGTGCCAGCGGTAGTCTTGTTGCTTGTCGATGAACTGCGCATCGAGGGCATGGCCCTGGGACTCGGCGAGTTCTTCCAGGGCGATGGCCAGGGCCAGGTTGGAAGGGCCGAAGCCCACGCCGATCAGGTCCTTGATAGTTTCCGGGTTTGCAGACTGGCTCATGGCTGCGGTTCCATAGTGGTCGAATGTGGACGCCGCCGGGAGGGGCCGGCGCTTGCGTGTGTACATTGGGTGGAACGAGCCAAACGATGGGGAATTTACTGGCGGGCGGCCGCCCCACTGCTACACGGGCTAAAGACCTGCGTGCTGCGGCCGATAGGCAAAACACTGCAAGGACCCATTTTGCAACGCAGGGAGACAGACATGACAGGAATTGCAGCAGTCAGCATCAGCACCACGGCACAGGCGTTGAGCACGACCCAGAGCGCCGAGAGCCAGGACGCGCAAAAGGCTGAAGAGGGTGGAACAGTCGCTCAGACCGACGCCTCCAGGGCGAACGGTGGCGGCCAGGCCCAAGGGGCCCAGGGCAGCAGTGAAAGCTCGGAGCCTGCGCACATCAAGCAATTGCGCGAGATGATCAAGAAGCTGCAGAAGCAATTGGCCGACGAACAGAAACAACTGGCCCAGTTGATGGCGCAGAAGATGGAAGAAACCGCCAAGATGGCAGCTGTGAGTGCCAAGCAGGCGAGCATCGCGACCATCAATGGGGAAATCCTGCAGGCAACTGCGCAGTTGCTCGAAGCGCTGCAGACGTCAGGTGGCAGCAGTGCAGGGGGGATGGTCAATACGCAGGCATGATACGACTGGGGCCTGCAAAGGCCCCAGCGAGACCGTTTGGGTTTACTCGGAAACCAGGCGTCCCTTGTTCTGCCGGTCTGCCTTGTACTGCATGGCCACTGCCGGCGCTGGTTTGGCGGCACCGGTTTCCAGCCACTGACGCATGCGGCTGGCATCGGCGAAGTGGGTGTACTTGCCGAACGCATCCAGGATGACCATGGCCACCGGGCGGTTGTCCATGCGGGTCAGCAGCACCAGGCAGTGCCCGGCTTCGTTGGTGAAGCCGGTCTTGGTCAGTTTGATGTCCCAGTTGTTCTTGTTCACCAGGTGGTCGGTGTTACGGAAGCCCAGTGTGTAGTTGGGCTTGCGGAAGGCCACGGTTTTTTCGCGTGTGGTCGACAGCTCGCTCAGCATCGGGTACTTGCGCGAGGCCATCAGCAGCTTGGCCAGGTCACGGGCGGTGGATACGTTCTGTGTCGACAGGCCGGTCGGCTCGACATACCGGGTATGTGCCATGCCCAGGCTGCGAGCCTTGGCATTCATCGCCTTGATGAACGCCGGGTAGCCACCTGGGTAGGCGTTGGCCAGGGAGTTGGCAGCACGGTTTTCCGACGACATCAGGGTAATCAGCAGCGTTTCGCGGCGGTCAAGCTGGCTGCCCAGGCGCACGCGCGAATACACGCCTTTCATTTCCGGGTTGTTGGCAATGGTCATGGTGAGCATCTCATCCATGGGCAGTTTGGCATCCAGCACCACCATCGCTGTCATCAGTTTGGTCACCGAGGCAATCGGCACCACGCGGTCGGCATGGCTGGCGTACAGCTCCTGGTTGGTGTTCAGGTCGATCAACAAGGCGCTGCCTGAAGCCAGGTGCAGCTTGGACGGGTCGCGTTGAACCTGGGCCGGGGGTTGTGCAGCAGCGGTCGACGGAAGGGTCGCGGTTCCTGTGAGCAACAGCAGCAGGCTGAGGATAGACAGGGATGTTTTCACGTTGAGGCTCACTAAAAGTTGGTATGTCGTTGGCTGTGCAAGGGTTTTCCCCCTAAACCGCTGCATTGTGGAGTATGGCCCAAACGCTGTCGAATGCCTTATGACTAAAGGGCGCAAGGTGAACGATATTTAATGCTGTACCAATTCTGTACCAATTACGTTCGTTTCCAGCTTCGCCAGTTCTGCCCAGTCGTTAGCTGAATTCAACCACTTGGCGTAGGTCGTGAGCAGCACCTGGACGGAGTGCCCGAGCTGGCCAGCGATGAAGGCAGGGTTCATGCCCGACATAAGGCACATCGTGGCATAGGTAGTGGTGAGCCAGCACCGCACTGGGGAATGGCTCGATTTCGGCGTACCATTCGGCACGCCAGTTCAGCGGGTGCCAGGCGACAGTTGCAGCTTCGATGCCGCTGCATACGCTGCCATAGTTGATGGGCATTGGTTCCCCCAGCGTTTATGACGAGATTTTCAGGAGAGGTTGTTTTGGACGAGGAATGGTTTCAGCGATTTTTTATCGACAAAAAAACTGGCCGCAAACATCGGATTTACAAATTCCGTGGTCGGCCATGCAAAAGAGTTGTTCTTAAATCCAAGATTTGCGACCAGCTCGCCGGCTACGCTCTTATTCAAAAAGACTTGAAGAGCGCTATAGTCTGGATGAAGGAAATCGAGCGTATACACTCGGCGCAACCGAAGGTTGATGGAGGTTTCTTTTATGCCGAAAATCGAGAGGCCTATGACTTAGTCAAGGGTCTATTTGTTGCGTCACTTACGTTTTACGGAAAATGTTTCTCTAGGGAAACTCCGAACAAGTTGCTCATCAGTCGGAAATGGGCGGCTTAGGGATGCCGAAAAGCCCGCTTTTCAGTCGCTGATTATTGGATAACCAAGGCAAAGCCTTGGTTATCTGGACTCACGGGCGCACCTCTCCCGCAGCAGGCAATAATTGCCGGCGCACCATCCACAGATTCGACAGGGCAAACAGCGTGGTCAGTTGCGCCGTGTTCTTGGCCAAGCCGCGAAAACGAGTCTTTACATAGCCGAACTGGCGTTTGATCACCCGGAACGGGTGCTCCACCTTCGCACGCACTTGCGCCTTGGCCTTTTCGATCTTGCGCTTGGCTTGGTAGAGCACGCTGCGTTTGCTCAAGTGTTTGTAGGTGCTGCGGCGGGCAGCGACCTGCCATATCACCTGCCGTCCCTCGTGTTCTGGCCGCTTTTCCACGCCTGTGTAACCCGCATCCGCACACACGACATTCTCTTCGCCATGCAATAGCTGAGCGACCTCCGTCACGTCAGCTACGTTCGCGGCGGTGCCATGAACGTGATGCACCAGACCCGATTCAGCATCCGCGCCGATGTGGGCCTTTATGCCGAAATAGTACTGGTTGCCCTTCTTCGTTTGATGCATTTCAGGATCGCGCTTGCCTTCCTTGTTCTTGGTCGAACTGGGCGCGTGGATGATGGTCGCGTCGACAATGGTGCCCTGGCGCAACGACAGGCCCTTGTCTTGCAGGTAATTGTTGATGGTTTCCAGAATGCCGGTTGCCAACTGATGCTTCTCCAGCAGGTGCCGGAAGTTCATGATCGTCGTGTCTTCGGGGATCGGAGCGCTGAGCGTCAGACGAGCGAACTGGCGCATCGAAGTGATCTCGTACAGCGCCTCTTCCATGGCGGGATCGCTCAAAGAGAACCAATTCTGCAGCAGGTGAATGCGCAGCATGGTTTCCAGAGGATAAGGCTTGCGGCCACCGCCAGCCTTTGGGTAGCGAGGCTCAATCAACGCCACCAGTCCACTCCACGGAACCACCTGTTCCATCTCGGCCAGGAAACGCTCGCGACGGGTTTGCTTGCGCTTGCCGGTGTACTCGAAATCGGAAAAGCTCATCTGACTCATGGGATGGCGGACTTGTAGACGGCAGTTGGACGGAGGGCTATTTCAGCACAGGTCAGATGGCCTGTGCTGACTTGATCGGAGAATCCCTAAGGAAACTCTGAAGAAGACTTCCTGATTTTGGCAAAATGTCCGGACTCCACCCGCCGAGGTTCCGATGAAGCAGATGACCTTCGCCGACGCCGAGTACGCCGGCAAGCGCAAACAAACCCGCAAAGAGCTGTTCCTGATCGAGATGGATCAGGTAGTGCCGTGGAAAGGTTTGGTCGCTCTGATCGACCCGCACTACCCCAAAGGTGAGGGTGGTCGTCCGGCGTACCCGTTGATGGCGATGCTGCGCATACATCTGATGCAGAACTGGTTTGGCTACAGCGACCCTGCGATGGAGGAAGCGCTGTACGAGACCACCATCCTGCGCCAGTTTGCCGGACTGAGCCTGGAGCGCATTCCGGATGAAACCACCATTCTCAACTTCCGCCGCCTGCTGGAGAAACACGAACTGGCTGCCGGCATCCTGGCTGTGATCAATGGCTACCTAGGTGACCGAGGTTTGTCGTTGCGCCAAGGCACTATCGTCGATGCAACGCTGATCAACGCGCCAAGTTCGACCAAGAACAAGGACGGCAAGCGTGACCCGGAAATGCACCAGACCAGGAAGGG
>NZ_JBICKA010000022.1:0-40015 GCF_043103635.1 Pseudomonas sp. yb_9
AGCATATTGTCTACTATGTGTAGACACAGCATAGATGAGCCTTTCAGCCAGGGTCAAGGCTGCTGGCGGGGTCCAGGAACCGGGCAGAAAACGAAGGAATGAAGTGCCACTTCGGTGTCAAGTGCTCTGCACTGCGGCGGCGTTGGAAAATAGAATAAAAAGTCGTTATCAGTGGCGTGATCTGACATTTGCATGACGGTGCCAGAAGGTTCTCGCGCGCAAAAAGCGAGCTGCCCGGAGTTAAACTTTTTATCCAATAAATGCGCCAATATGTCGTATCAACAACATCCGCATGTCGTCGCCTGGAAAGTTTGATACTCGCGCTGTTAATACCTGTCCATAACGTGTCATTTATTGCCTGTTCACGACATCCTTATGATCAACCCGTCAGGCACGCGTGCCGGTTTGCCTACTGTGACAAGCGCTGCACGACGCAGGCGAATGCCTGGATGTGCGGTATGGTTACCCGGTAAGCAAAACCTGATTTGCGGAGACCCACATGTTTCGTGTTTTTGAACGCTGGCTCGACCCCTTCCCCCCTGACGAAGTGCCGCCACCCCCGGTGGGCCTGCTGCGCTTCATGTGGGCCTGCACCCGGGGCGCTCGCGGCTACATCCTTGCCCTTGCATTGCTCAGTGCCGGGGTGTCGGTTTACGAAGCCTGGCTGTTTGCCTTCCTCGGCCAGGTGGTCGACCTGCTCTCGAACTGGCAGGCCGGGGGCGCCGTAGGTGCTGAGGAACGCCGTGTGCTGTGGGGCATCGGAATCGTCCTGGTGGCCAGTATCGGGCTGGTGGCATTGCGTACCATGGTTCAGCACCAAGTGCTGGCGATCAACTTGCCGCTGCGGTTGCGCTGGGACTTTCACCGGCTGATGCTGCGCCAGAGCTTGTCGTTCTTCTCTGACGAGTTTTCGGGCCGGGTCACCACCAAGGTGATGCAGACAGCCTTGGCGGTACGCGAGGTGCTGTTCACCGTCATCGAAATACTGCCCGGCATCGGCGTGTACTTCATTGCAATCATCGCCCTGGCGGGTGGTTTTGCCCTGAAGCTGATGCTGCCGTTCATTGCCTGGCTGGCGCTGTTCGGGCTGGCCATGCTGTACTTCGTGCCACGCCTGGGCAAGGTCGGGCAGGAACAGGCCAACGCGCGGTCGTCGATGACCGGGCGGGTTTCCGATGCCTACACCAACATCACGACGGTAAAGCTGTTCTCGCACTCCAGGCGCGAAGCGCACTTCGCCCGCGCGGCCATGGAGGACTTCAAGCAGACCGGCTTTCGCCAGATGCGCCTGGTCAGCCAGTTCGAAATCGTCAACCAGGCGCTGGTGGTGGGCTTGATCTTCGGCGCCGGCGGCTACGCACTGTGGCTGTGGCACCAAGGCCAGGTCGGCACCGGTGCCGTCGCGGCAATCACCGCCATGGCCCTGCGTATCAACGGGATGTCGCACTGGATCATGTGGCAGATGACCTCGTTGTTCGAGAGCATCGGCACCGTGCAGGACGGCATGGCTACCCTCACCCGCGGCCCCAAGGTGCAGGATGCAAACGATGCAGGCGAACTGGTGACTCAGGGCGGCGCAGTAACGTTCGACAAGGTCAGCTTCAACTACAACGGCGAGCGCCAGGTGCTGAACGACCTGAGCCTGCACATTCGCCCAGGCGAAAAGGTCGGGCTGGTCGGCCGCTCTGGCGCAGGCAAATCCACCTTGATCAACCTGCTGCTGCGCTTCTATGACGTGGACAGCGGCGTCATACGCATTGATGGGCAGGACGTCGCCAAGGTCACCCAGGACAGCCTGCGCAGCGCCATCGGCATGGTCACACAGGACACCTCGCTGTTGCACCGTTCGATTCGCGACAACATCGCCTATGGCCGCCCGGACGCCACCGAGGCGCAGATACGCGCTGCTGCTGCCAATGCTCAAGCCGACGGGTTCATCAGCCAGCTCAGTGACCGCCAGGGCCGCAGCGGCTACGACACCTTGGTGGGCGAACGCGGTATCAAGTTGTCCGGCGGCCAGCGCCAGCGCATCGCCATTGCCCGGGTGATGCTGAAGAACGCGCCGATCCTGCTGCTGGACGAAGCCACCAGCGCGCTGGACTCGGAGGTGGAAGTTGCCATTCAGGAAAGCCTGGATGAAATGATGCAAGGCAAGACCGTCATCGCCATCGCCCACCGGCTGTCGACGATCGCGGCCATGGACCGGCTGATCGTGATGGATGAAGGCCGCATCATCGAGCAAGGTACCCACGCTGAGTTGCTGGCGAAACAGGGCACCTATGCCCGGCTGTGGCAACACCAGAGCGGCGGGTTCCTGGGTGAGGACCAAGGTGTGGCCGAGGCGGTGGAATAGGCCTTAGCCAAACACATGCGAGGGGCGGCGCAGCACCGGGTCGAACGGGTTGACCCGTTCGCCGATCGCCGCCGCCTCACGCTTGAGCAAAGCCACCACAGTCGGCATGCGGTTAGGCCCAAGGCGGTCACTGATGGTCGCCACGCTCAGCGCAGCCACAGCGTGGCCGTTGCGGTCGAGAATCGGCACAGCCAGGCCGGCCATGCCGTCTAGCACGCCGGTATTGCGCCCGGCATAACCCAGGCTGCGCACATTGTCGATTTCGGCACGCAGCAGCACTTCGTCGTAATGGTGAAAGTCCTTCAGCCGCGGCAGGTTGTAACGGATTACCTCGTCACGTTCTTCCTCAGGCAGGAAAGCCAGAATGGCCAGGCTGCCCTGCCCCACGCCCAAGGCCACACGGCCGCCGATGTCGCCGGTAAAGGTGCGGATCGGGTAAGGCCCTTCGCTGCGGTCCAGGCACACGGCGTCAAACCCCGAACGCGCCAGCAGAAACAGCGAATCCCCCAGCGAAGCCGACAGCCGCAGCAGGCTGGGGCGCACCACATCGCGCAAATTGCCGGCCTGCCCGGCCTTGGCCGCCAGGGCAAAGAAATCCAGGCTCAGGCGGTAGCGCTTGCTGGTCGCACACTGGTCTACCATGCCCTCTTCGATCAGGCTGCGCAGTAACCGGTGTGTGGTGGGCTGTGCCAGGCCAACCCGCTGGGCCAGCTGGCTGACCTTCTCGCCCTCGCCACCGCAGTCGCCCAACGCACGCAACACGGCGAACAAACGGGACACGGCACTGACACCCACTTCCCTGGCTTGCTCATTTCGTTTATCGGAATCCATTTTTCGCTAAACCCTCTCAAATTTCATTGAGTGGAATAATTTCAAAATATCTGTCACTCAGTGAAATTACCCTTTGTCGCCATCCTAATCATTGCCCTACTCTCCGGTCCATAGGGCGATATCACAACATCGGCCGCCGCCACAGAAGCGAGCGCCAACGTCCGTAAAAGCATTGCTTTTCGCCGCTGGCGCTCTGCCCACCCTGAAACTGCCGGTTTACCCCGGTTCCGTTTGCGATGGAGCACAGCCATGACCTTTCTGTTGATCGACAAACTCTGCAAGCGCTATGGCGCCACGGAGGCCGTGGCCAGTTCGTCACTGGCCATCGAAAAAGGCGAGTTTGTCTCCCTGCTCGGCCCTTCCGGCTGCGGCAAGACCACCACCCTGCAGATGATTGCCGGCTTCGTCGAGGTCACCAGTGGCCGCATCGTGCTCGATGGCCGCGACATCACCCACGCCAAACCGGCCAGCCGCGGCCTGGGCGTGGTGTTCCAGAGCTACGCGCTGTTCCCACACATGACCGTGCGCGACAACGTTGCCTTTGGCCTGCGCATGCGCAAGGTGGCCAATGCCGACATCGCCCGCCGCGTCGACCAGGCGCTGGCGCTGGTGCGCCTGGACAAGCACGCCGACCGCTACCCCCGGGAACTGTCCGGCGGCCAGCGCCAGCGTGTGGCACTGGCCCGCGCGCTGGTGATCGAACCGCCCGTGCTGCTGCTGGACGAGCCGCTGTCCAACCTGGACGCGCACCTGCGTGAAGAAATGCAGTTCGAGATCTGCCGTATCCAGCATGAAATCGGCATTACCACGTTGATGGTCACCCACGACCAGGCCGAAGCCTTGTCGATCAGCGACCGGGTGGTGGTGATGGAAGCCGGGCGCATCACCCAGGTCGATGACCCTTACCGCCTCTACGAACACCCGGGCACGCCGTTCATTTCCGACTTTGTCGGCAAGGCCAACCGCCTGCGTGGCGTCACCGGCCCCGGCGGCCAACCGCAGGCGGCGGCCCAGGGGCCGCTGACCCTCAGCCTGCGCCCGGAAAAAATCAGCCTCGGCCCGGCGGGCAGCGGCAAACTGGCAGGGCGCATCAGCTGCCGCTACTTCCTCGGCAGCCAGTGGCTGTACCGCGTTGATACTGCCCTGGGCAACCTGGCCGTGGTCCGCGCCAACGATGGCAGCGCGCCGCTGGACGAAGGTGCGCCGGTCGGCCTGGACTGGAACGATGCCCTGCTGCGGGTACTGAACGCGGCCGAGGTGGCGGCATGAGTACGGCAAAACTGCGCAACAACGCCTGGGGCTACGGCCTGAGCAGCCCGGCCCTGCTGTTGTTCCTGGCCTTGCTGGTGATACCGCTGGGGTTGACCGTGCTGCTGTCGTTCAACGCGTTCGACTACACCAGCGGCATCCAGGCCGGCCAGTACACCCTCAGCCATTACCTGAGCCTGGTGACCGACACCTATTACTACGAGATTTTCTTCCGCACCTTCTGGATCAGCGCCCTGGTCACCTTGCTGTGCGTGCTGATCGGCATCCCCGAGGCCATGGTGCTTAGCCGCATGGGCGCGCCGTGGCGCTCGATCTTCCTGATCCTGGTGCTGACCCCGCTGCTGATTTCGGTGGTGGTGCGCGCCTTCGGCTGGAGCCTGCTGCTGGGCTCTGACGGCTTGATCAACCAAGGCATCAGCGCCCTCGGCGGGCAGCCGGTCAAGCTGCTGTACACCCCGTTTGCGGTGATCATCGGCCTGGTCCACGTGATGCTGCCGTTCATGATCATCCCGGTATGGACCTCGTTGCAGAAGCTCGACCCGGCCGCCGAGCAGGCTGCACTGTCGCTGGGCGCCAGCCAGTGGACGGTGTTCCGTCGCATCGTGCTGCCACAAATCATGCCCGGCGTGCTGTCGGGCACGCTGATCGTGTTCGGCCTGGCGGCCAGCTCGTTCGCCATCCCCGGCCTTCTGGGCGGGCGCCGATTGAAGATGGTCGCCACCATGATCTACGACCAGTACCTGGCCGAACTGAACTGGCCGATGGGGGCCACCCTCGCGGTCGCCCTGCTGCTGATCAACCTGCTGGTGATGCTCAGCTGGAACCGGCTGGTGGAACGCCGCTACAAACGCGCACTTGGAGTTTGAACCCATGACCCGTAACGGCCCGCTGGCCCTGTCTTTTCACACCCTGGTGATGCTGTTCATGCTCGCCCCGCTGGTGGTGGTGTGCCTGGTGGCATTCACCCCGGAAAACACCCTGAGCCTGCCCACCGCCGGCTTCTCGCTGCGCTGGTTCAGCGCCGTATTCGAGCGCGCCGACTTCCTTGACGCGTTCTACAACAGCCTGAAACTCGCCGCCCTGGCGGCCTCGCTGGCCACCTTGATCGCCGTGCCCGCAGGCCTGGCGCTGACCCGCTACAGCTTCCCGGGCCAGGGCTTTGTCAACGGCCTGCTGCTGTCACCCATCATCATCCCGCACCTGGTGCTGGGTGTGGCCCTGCTGCGGCTGTTCGCCTTGCTTGGGGTCAATGGCAGCTTCGCCTGGCTGGTGTTCGCCCATGTGGTGGTGATCACCCCCTACGTGCTGCGCCTGGTGCTGGCTGCCGCCATTGGCATCGACCGCAGCGCCGAGCAGGCCGCACAGAGCCTGGGCGCGGGCCGGGTCACGCTGTTCTGCAAAGTGACGCTGCCAATGATCTTGCCGGGGGTGGCCGGTGGCTGGCTGCTGGCGTTCATCAACAGCTTCGACGAAGTCACGCTGTCGATCTTCGTCACCTCGCCCGCCACCCAGACCCTGCCCGTGCGCATGTACGTGTACGCCACCGAATCGATCGACCCGATGATGGCCGCCGTTTCGGCGCTGGTGATCGCCGTCACCGCCCTGACCATGGTCGCCCTGGACCGGGTATACGGCCTGGACCGCGTACTGGTGGGCAAGCAATGACAAGGAATGCCCCTATGCCCCTGTTCAAGCGCGTGGCCGAGCACGACCGCGAGCCGCTGCCCTTTTTGCTCGACGGCCAGCCAGCCCAGGGCATGAACGGCGACACCCTGCTGACCGCCATTCTGACCAACGCCACGCACCTGCGCGGCAGCGACTTCAACGCCGAGCCGCGCGCCGGTTTCTGCCTGATGGGCGCCTGCCAGGACTGTTGGGTACGCCTGCAGGATGGGCGCCGGGTGCGCGCCTGCTCGACCTTTCTGGAAGCCGGCCAGTGCATCACCCGCGACCCGGGGCGCCGGCCATGACTGCAATCGTGATCATCGGTGCCGGCCCCGCCGGCATCCGCGCCGCGCAAACCCTGGTGGCCCATGGCGTGCGCCCGGTGCTGCTGGACGAAGCCAGCCGCGGTGGTGGGCAGATCTACCGCCAGCAGCCGGCCAACTTTCGCCGGTCGGCCAACGCGTTATACGGCTTCGAGGCCGCCAAGGCACAAGCCGTGCACACCACCCTTGAGCAACTGCGCGGGCAACTCGACTACCGCCCGGATACCTTGGTGTGGAACGCCGAGCAGCAGGTGCTGGACACCTTGCAGCAGGGTGAGTTGGCCGACCGCCTGGCGTTCGACCGGGTGATTGTCGCCACCGGCGCCACCGATCGCGTGTTGCCGATCCCCGGCTGGACCTTGCCTGGGGTCTATACCCTGGGCGCTGCACAGATTGCCCTGAAGTTCCAGGGCTGCGCCATCGGCGAGCGGGTGGTGCTGGCAGGCAGTGGGCCGCTGTTGTACCTGGTGGCCTATCAGTACGCCAAAGCCGGCGCCACGGTCAGCGCAGTGCTCGACACCTCGCCGTTCAGCGCCCAGGTACGTGCCCTGCCACGCCTGCTGCTGCAGCCGGGGACCTTTGCCAAGGGCCTTTACTACCGCGCCTGGCTTGCCCGCAAAGGCGTACCGGTGCACCAGGGCGTAACCCTGCTCGGCATTGACGGTGAACAACGCGCCAGCGGCGTTCGCTGGTCACTCAACGGCCAGCAGCATCAACTGCCCTGCGACGCTGTGGCCTTCGCCCACGCCCTGCGCAGCGAAACCCAGCTGGCCGACCTGCTGGGCTGCGAGTTTGCCTGGAACGCCCTCAACCGCGCCTGGCTACCGGTACGTGACCCCCAGGGCCGCGCCAGCTGCCCCGGCGTGTACCTGGCCGGCGACGGTGCCGGCATCCTGGGTGCCGATGGTGCGGAAATGACCGGCGAACTGGCAGCCCTGACGCTGCTGGCCGACCTCGGCAAGCCTGGCAACCCGCAACGCCAGCGACAGCTGGAAAAGCGCCTGGCCACGTTGCAGCGCTTTCGCCAGGGCCTGGAGCAAGCCTTCCCGGTCCCCGAACAATGGGCCAGCCAAGCCTCGGACCTGTTGACCGTGTGCCGTTGCGAGCAGGTCAGCGCCGGAGAAATCCGCGCTACCGTGCGCGCCGGGCACTGGGAAATCAACCGGGTCAAGGCCATGTGCCGGGTCGGCATGGGCCGCTGCCAAGGCCGTGTGTGCGGCGCCGCTGCCGCCGAGCTGATCGCCTGCGAAAGCGGTCGGCCCATTGATCAGGTCGGGCGTTTGCGCGGCCAGGCACCCGTCAAACCGCTGCCCTTTGGTCTGGAGATAAAGCCATGAGGCTGCTTGAAATGGACGCCATCATCGTCGGTGGCGGCATCGTCGGCAGCAGCGCTGCCTTGACCCTGGCCCGTGCTGGCCAACAAGTGGCGCTGCTGGAGCGCGACTTCTGCGGCTCGCATTCCAGCGGGGTGAACTATGGCGGCGTGCGCCGTCAGGGACGCTCGCTGGCCCAGCTGCCGTTGTCGATGCGCGCCCATGCCATCTGGGGGCAGCTGCGCGAATGGATCGGTATCGACGGCGAGTATGCCCGCAGCGGGCACCTGAAGCTGGCCCGCAGCGAAACCGATTTCGATGCCCTGAGGGCCTATGCACGCCGTACCCAGGCCTTTGACCTGCGCCTGCAACTGCTGGAGCGCCGTGAACTGCGCCAGCGCTTCCCCTGGGTGGGCGACATCGCCGTCGGTGCCTCGTATTGCCCCGAGGATGGCCACGCCAACCCTCGCCTTGTATCGCCGGCGTTCGCCGAGGCGGCCCGGCACAGCGGGGCCGAGGTGCACGAGCAGTGCAATGTGCTTGATGTAGACCACGACGGCCAGCGCTTCAGCGTACTCACCAGCAACGGCCAGTGCTTCAAGGCACCCTGGCTGTTGAACTGCGCCGGCGCCTGGTCGGCGCAGCTGGCCGAACAGTTCGGCGAACCGGTGCCACTCACCGCCGCCCACCCGGCCATGCTGGTCACCGAGCCGCTGCCGCTGTTCATGACCGCCAGCACCGGGGTCGAAGGCGGCGGTATCTACGCCCGCCAGGTAGCGCGCGGCAACTGCGTGCTCGGCGGCGGCCGCGGCTTTGCCCTGACCCCGACCACCGCACGCCCGGGCCAGGCCGCCGTGCTCGACATATTGCGCAACGCCACCGAACTGTACCCGGCCCTGGCCGGCGCCCAGGCCATCCGCACCTGGAGCGGCACCGAAGGCTACCTGCCCGACGACGAACCGGTGCTTGGCCCCAGCCTGCACCAACCCGGCCTGCTGCACGGCTTCGGCTTTGCCGGCGCGGGTTTCCAGATTGGCCCGGCGGCGGGTGAAGCACTGGCGCAATGCATCCTGCAGGGCGCACCCGCCATCAGCCTCGCGGCCTTTTCCATCCACCGTTTTCAGCCCAACCACCACCACAAGGAAAACCTGTCATGACGCACAAGCAACGTTTGCTCGCCCTGTTCTGCACCGTGCCCGGCCTGTTCGCCTGCCTGCCCGCCATGGCCCAACCCACGCTGTACCTGGGCATGAACGGCGGCACCATGGAACGGCTGTTCAGCGACAACATCCTGCCCCGGTTCGAGAAGGCCAACGATGTAAAGGTGGTGATCGTGCCCGGTACGTCGGCCGACATCCTGGCCAAGGTCCAGGCTACGCCGAACAAGCCGTCGATCCATGTGATGGTGCTGGATGACGGCATCATGTACCGCGCCATTGGCATGGGGCTGTGCAGCACGCTCAAGCCCAACCCGACCCTGGCCCAGCTGCCGGAAAAGGCCCTGATCAAGGACAAAGCCGCCGCCGTCAGCCTGGGGGTAACCGGGCTGGCCTACAACAGCCGCCTGTTCAAGGAAAAGGGCTGGGCCGCACCCACCTCGTGGAATGACCTGGCCGACCCGCGCTTCAAAGACAAGGTGGTGTTCCAGTCGATGGCCTCGTCCACTTTCGGCCTGCACGGTTTCCTGATGTACAACCGCCTGCACGGCGGCACCGATACCGACGTCAACCCGGGCTTCGCGGCCTGGAAGCAGAACGTTGGCCCGAACGTGCTGGAGTACATCCCCAACTCGGCCAAGCTTTCGGAAATGGTGCAAACCGACGAAGCCGCGCTGTTCCCGCTCACCCCCACCCAGGTGACGGCACTGAAGCTCAAAGGCATCCCGGTGGAGTACGCAGCGCCCAAGGAAGGCGCCGTGGTGCTCAACCAGGCCGAATGCGTCACCGCCAACAACGACCAGCCGGAGCTTGCGCAAAAGCTCGCCGAATTCCTGCTGAGCCCCGAAGCGCAGGCACCGGCTCTGGAGCTGGGTGACCAGATCCCGTCCAACCCCAACACCCCGACCAGCGACAAGACCCGCGGCCAGGTCGAGGCCATGCAGACCTACCTGCAAACGGCCGTGACCATCGACTGGGACCAGGTCAACACCCAACGTCCGGAATGGAACGCCCGCTGGAATCGCCAGATCGAGCGATAGGCCGAGGCCACCTGGCCCGCTGCCGGTACCTCAGGTGCCGGTCGGCGGGCGCACCACCCGCTTGAGCCCTCTGTAAACGTACGAATGCTCTGCCCTGCACAGGCGCGGACAGGGCTTCTGCACGCCTGCAAAACGGCTCAGGCCCCCCTTGCATCACGCTGCCACCTAACTAGAACAAGCAAACGGAGCATGAAATGAGCATCAACACACTCGGCGTCACCGCCCTTTTGCTGGCGTCTGCCAGCCCCTTGCTGCAGGCCAGCGAACAGTCCGAATCGGCAGGGTTCATCGAAGGCAGCAAGCTGTCTGTCAAGGCACGCAACATGTACATGCAGCGTGACAACCGCGCCAGCGGCGCACGGCAAAACTACGGCGAGGAATGGGCCCAAGGATTTATCGGTACCTTTCAGTCCGGCTTCACCCAAGGCACCGTCGGCGTTGGCATCGACCTGATCGGCCAGTACGCCTTCAAGCTCGACACGGGTGACGGCCGCACGGGGGGCGGTACGGGCTTGCTGGAGCAGGACAGCCATGGCGCCAAGCAAGACATGAGCAAAGCCGGCGCAGTGCTGAAAATGCGCGCGTCCAACACCGTGCTCAAATACGGCACGCAGGTCATGGCAGTGCCTGTGCTGGCCACCTCCGACAGCCGCCTGCTGCCGGAAACCGTCGACGGTTTCTCGCTCACCAGCAAGGAAATCCGCAATCTGCAGTTGGACGCGGGGCACTTCACCGGCCTGACCAACCGCAACCAGTCATCCCGAGACAGCGGGCACATGACCGCCGTGGACTACCTGGGCGGGGTGTACACGTTCAATGAGCGGCTCTCCAGCAGCCTGTACTACGCCAAAACTGCCGAGCACTTTCGCAAGTACTACGTGAACACCCGCTACCTGTTGCCGCTGGGTACCGGCCAGTCGCTGAAGTTCGACTTCAACGCCTACGACACGCAAAGCATCGGCCAGGCCCGCAGTGGCGACCTGGACAACCGCATCTGGAGCCTGGGCGGTACCTGGACGCTGGGTGCTCATGCCTTCACCCTGGCCTACCAGAAGGTGTCCGGCACCGGCGACTACGTGTACGGGCCAGACGGCAACGCGGTCTACAACTTTGCCAACTCGGTGCAGTATTCGGACTTCGACTACGAGAACGAAAAGTCCTGGCAGGCCCGCTACGACCTGAACATGGCCGCTTATGGCGTACCGGGGCTGAGCTTCATGACCCGCTATGTGAAAGGCACCGACTTCAAGAGCGGCACCGGCGGTGACCTGAATGGCAATGCCTGGGAGCGTGACGTTGAAGTGCGCTATGTGGTGCAGGCCGGCGTAGCCAAGGACCTGTCGTTCCGGGTGCGGCAGGCCAGCTACCGTAGCTCGGAGCGTGGCGGCCAGATTGATGAAGTGCGGGTGATTACCGAGTACCCGCTCAATATTTTCTAAGGGCATGTACCGCCCGCTCCTAAAGGGTTGTGCAAGCACGGCACCCTGCACGATACCTGTGGGAGCGGGCTTGCCCGCGAAGAAGGCAACGCAATTCCCCAGCCATGCCGCCTCAAGCCATCACTGGCTGCAACAACGCCTGCGCCTCATACAGCGTCGGCAGATACCGCAACCGAATTTCATCCACGCTCAGGCGCGAAGCATGGGTCGTAATGGTGAGCGTTGCTTTCAGCTGCCCGGCCCGATCCAGCAGCGGTACCCCCAACACACGCATACCCACCTCGTATTCCTGGTCGACCATGCAGAAGCCTTGCGTTTTCACCCGCAGCAACTCCGCCTCCAGCAGCCCACGGTCAGTCTGTGTGTAAGGCGTCAGTGCCCGCAGCGGGTTGCGTGCAAAGTAGTCATCCCACTCGTTTTCATCCAGCCAGGCCAGCCATATCCGTCCCCCCGCCGTGCAATACATCGGCACCCGCGAGCCTGGCCTGATCGACAGCGACGCCACATGGCTGTAGCGGCTGCGCACCAGGTGGATGATCTCGTCGCCATCGCGGGTGCCCACTGATACATGCTCCTGGGTCTGCCGCGCCACCTGCTCGACAATCGGCCGCAGCATGCGCGGCAATTGTGCCGAGTCGACATACGCCTGGCCAAGGCGTAACGCCTTGGGCGTCAGCCAGTACTCGCGGCTGTCGGTTTCGGCAAAACCCTCATGCACCAAAGTGAGTAAAAAGCGCCGGGCAGCGCTGGGCGTAAGGCCAGACAGCCTGGCTGCCTGCGGCACGCTCAGCCGTGGCTGCTCGGCGCTGAACAGTTGCATCAGGGCCAGGCCTTTCTGCAAGCCGGCAATCAGGTCACGGGGGTGAATGGCGGGAGTGTTCATGCCTTCAACTCGCTAGCAGGGAGAAAAACAGCCGATTATCGCGATAACCGAAACATGGCTGCGATTATCGCACTAAACCACCGATCAGCGCATTGTTGCCCACGCCCCGCTGCTTCACGCTGACCGCCATAACAACGCCAATAAGGAGGTCAGCATGATTCGTGGTTCCACTGAACTGGTCGCCATCGTCGGTTCGCCCATCGCCCAGGTGAAGTCCCCGGAAAACTTCAACACCTGGTTCACCCACAACAATTGCAACCTCGCCATGCTGCCCATCGACCTGCACCAGGCGGCGCTGGACAGCTTTGCCGACACCCTGCGCGGCTGGCAAAACCTGCGCGGCTGCGTGGTCACCGTGCCGTACAAGCAGGCCCTGGCCAACCGCCTGGACAGCCTGAGCGAACGCGCGGCGGCACTGGGATCGGTCAATGTGATACGCCGCGAGCGCGACGGGCGCTTGCTGGGCGACAACGTGGACGGCGCCGGCTTCCTGGGCGCTGCGCACAAGCATGGCTTCATACCGACGGGCAAGCGGGCATTGGTGATCGGTTGCGGCGGTGTTGGCAGCGCCATCGCCTATGCGCTGGGCGAGGCAGGTATTGCCGGCATTACCCTCAGCGACCCCAGCACAGCGCGCATGGGGGCGGTGTGCGAACTACTCGGCAATGCCTTCCCTGCGCTTACGGTCAGCACGCAGTTCAGTGGGCTGGAAGACTTCGACCTGGTGGCCAACGCCTCTCCGGTCGGCATGGGCACAAGCGCAGAGCTGCCGCTGCGCGCCGCCCTACTGGCTACCCTGCAACCCGACACCCTGGTGGCCGACGTGGTCACGTCGCCCGAGATCACCCCACTGCTGAACCGCGCAAGGCAAGTTGGCTGCCCGATCCAGACAGGGCCGGAAATGGCCTACGCCCAACTCGGCCACCTTGGCGCCTTCATGGGCGTGACGCCGCTGGAGATCTGAAGCCATGGCGACCCTTGAACACACACAACACAGCGTTGACCTGGTGGTACTGGGCAGTGGCGCAGGCGGCTTGGCTGCGGCTGCCACCGCCGCCTGCCGCGGGCTGAAGGTGCTGGTCGTGGAAAAGGCCGAACGCTTTGGCGGCACCTCGGCGATTTCCGGCGGTGCGGTATGGCTGTACGGCACCGATCAGGCCCGTGACGCGGGTGCCGAAGACTCCCCCGAGGCCATGCGCACCTACCTCAAACACGTCATCGGTGATGGCTACGACCCCATGCTCTGCGACGCTTTCATCGAGCATGGGCACCAGGCGCTGCGCTGGCTGGAGCAGCACACCGAACTGCGCTATGCCTTGCGCCCGCACTCGCCCGACTATTACCCGGATGCGCCCGGCGCCACGCAGTTCGGCCGCGCACTGGAAATGGTCGAGTACGACGGCAAGCACCTCGGCCAGCGCTTCAAGGACCTGCAGATGCCACCGCCCGGCATGCTGCTGTTCGGCGGCATGATGGTCAACCGCGTGGATATCCAGCATTTTCTCAGCATTCGCCGCTCGCCCAGTTCGCTGTGGCATTGCCTGAAACTGATGGCGCGCTACGCGCGGGACCGCCTGCAGCACCCGCGTGGCACTCGGCTTACCACTGGCAACGCCTTGATCGCCCGCCTGGCCACCAGTGCCTTCGCCCATGGCACGCAACTGTGGCTGCGCAGCGAAGCCGAAAAGCTGATTGTCGAGCACGGCGTGGTGACCGGCGTGGTTGTACTGCACGAGGGCCGACGTCAGCGGGTAATGGCACGTGGCGGTGTGGTGTGCGCCATGGGCGGGTTCGCTGCAGGCGCACTGGCCGCCAGCTACCGCCCCGCCCAAGAGGCGCCGCACCTGACCATGTCGCCCGCCAGCAACGACGGTGCCGCCCTGCGCCTTAGTCAGGCGGTATCGGCCGCCGAGGGCGAAGGCCTGGCGGCCAACTTCTTCTGGGCGCCGGTTTCCGAACGGCGTCATGCCGGTGGCCAGCGGGAACGCTTCCCGCACCTGGTCACCGACCGCGCCAAACCTGGCGTGATTGCGGTAGACCCGACCGGGCGGCGCTTCGTCAACGAGTCCGACTCCTACCACCACTTCGTGCAGACCATGTTTGCCAACGGCATCGCCAGCTGCTGGCTGGTGTGCGATGCCGAGGCGATGAACCGTTATGGGCTCGGCCTGGCGCGGCCGAAGCCTGTAAACAACCAGGCGTTGATCGACGCCGGCTACCTGTACCGGGCCGCTACACCGCAGGCCCTGGCCCAAGCCATTGGCGTAGAGCCCAACGTGTTCGCGCAAACCCTCGAGCAGTTCAACACGGATGCCCGCAATGGCATCGACCGTGCGTTCGGCAAAGGCGGCAACAGCTACAACCGCTACATGGGCGACCCGCAACACACGCCCAACCCCTGCCTGGCGCCGTTGAGCAACGGGCCGTTCTACGCCATCCGCATTCACACCGGCGACCTCGGGTCGGCCCGTGGCCTGGTGACCAACGCCGATGCCAACGTGCTTGACCGTAGCGGCCAGCCAATTGCCGGGCTGTACGCGGTCGGCAACGACATGAACTCACTGATGAAGGGCACCTACCCCGGCCCCGGCATCACCCTGGGCCCTGCCCTCACCTTCGGCTGGCTCGCTGCCAACCACATCAACGCGCGCCTGCAGGCGCCGGCCACCCCTACGGAGACCCCGGCATGTACTACGAACTGAGAACCTACACCCTCGACCCACTGAAAATGGCCGACTGGCTAGCCCTGTACCAAAGCCACGCGCTGGACGTGCAAAGCGAACACCTGGGGAACCTGGTCGGCTTTTTCACCAGCGAGTTCGGCGACGTCAACCAGGTGGTGCACATCTGGGGCTATGCCAGCCTCGACGATCGCATCGCACGGCGCACAGCCATGGCAGCGGACCCGCGCTGGGCAGCCTTTTCGCGGCTTAACCGCGAGCTCGGGGCCGTTGTGCGCCTGCAATCGCGGCTGCTGCGGCCCACCGGTTTTTCGCCGCTGCAGTAAAACGCGCCATCCTCTACCAACGCCTGAGCGGACCCCTTCATGCAACCCCTCGAATGTGACGTACTCGTCATTGGCTCCGGCGCTTCGGGCCTGGCTGCCGCCGTAACCGCCGCGCATCACGGCCTGCATGTGATCGTTGCGGAAAAAGCCCGCCAGCTAGGCGGCACCAGCGCCTGGTCGGGGGGCTGGTTGTGGATACCACGTAACCCGCTGGCCATCGCTGAAGGCATCGTCGAAACCGACGATGCCCCAGAGCGCTACCTGCGTGCGCAAACCCACACCCACGAACTGGACCCGCGTCAACGTGCGTTCCTGCGCCATGGCCCGGAAATGGTGGCGTTTTTCCAACAGCACACGGCGGTACAGTTCCAGAGTGGCAGCCGCATGCCCGACATGCGTGAAGGCGATGGCAGTACACACGGCGGTCGATCACTGTGTGCCCTGCCCTACGACGGGCGCCAGCTCGGGCCTTGGCTGCACACATTACGCCCACCGCTGGACATCGTCAGCCTGGCCGGCATGGGCATTGCCGGTGGCACCGACATGGCCGCCTTCTTCAACGCCACACGCTCGGCCAAGGCGGCGCTGCATGTCAGCAAACGCCTGCTGCGCCATGGGCGAGACCTGCTGCGGCATCGTCGCAGCCAGCAGTTGGTCAATGGCAACGCGCTGGTGGCGCGCCTGCTGCGCAGCGCCTTGGACCTTGATGTGACACTGCTGACCGACAAACCGGCCAGCCACCTGCTGGGCGAAGGCCGGGTCAGTGGCGCACGGTTTGCCGACGGCCAGGTCATCCAGGCACGCCGTGGGGTGGTGTTGGCCTGCGGTGGCTTCCCACATGACCGCCAGCGCATCGCGCAACTGATGCCGCATGCGCCGCAGGGTGACCAGCACTACTCCGCAGCACCCCGGGAAAACAGCGGCGACGGCCTGCGGTTGGGTGAACAAGCCGGTGGCCTGGTCAGTACGGCACTGGCCCAGGCTGGCGCCTGGGCACCTGTATCGAAGGTGCCACGCGGCGATGGCAGTTTCGGCCATTTCCCGCACCTGATCGACCGCGCCAAACCTGGCTTCATCGCGGTACGTCGCGATGGCCGACGCTTCGTCAACGAGGCCGATTGCTACCATGACTTCATGAACGCACTGTTCGCCGCTACACCGCACGGCGAAACACCTGAAGCCTGGCTGATCTGCGACCACGCAGCACAACGTCGTTACGGCATTGGCTGGGCCAAGCCCTTTCCGTTCTCTACCCGCTTCTATCAACGCCGCGGTTACTTGCACAGTAGCGCCAGCCTGGCGGAACTGGCGCAGCGCTGCGGGATCGATGCCGCGCAGCTGCAGTGCACGGTGCACGACTTCAACCGGCATGCAGCCCAAGGTGAGGACCCGGTATTCCAGCGTGGCGCATCGGCCTACAACCGGGCTCAGGGCGAACCGTTGCAAGCCCCCAACCCGTCGCTGCGGCCCTTGCTGCATGGGCCGTTTCACGCCGTGAAGCTACTGCCGGGCAGCCTGGGCACCTTCGCCGGCCTGGGCACAGACGCCTCCGCCCGTGTGCTGGACCCCGCTGGGCAGCCGATACCCGGGTTGTTTGCGGTGGGCAACGACATGCACAGCGTGATGGGTGGGCACTACCCCAGCGGTGGCATTACCCTGGGGCCGGGGATGACCTTCGGGTATCTGGCCGGTAGGGCGTTGAGCGGCTTAAGCTCGCCATGACCTCAGCAAGACATGGCGTCATAAAGGCTGTTCATGCGGTTGCCCCGATTGAGCAACCTTGGGGGACGATTGCAACAACCCGCGTGGCAAGCGGAAACCTTTGAATGGTTGCTGGGTAATGGGGTTAAAGGCCTTTTCAGCATTCAACCGATAGCGCATTACACCGTCACCCGTCCTGAAGCTCAGGTCCACGCTGGTCGCCGTCCGCCCATTGAGCGAGCCGCGGCTAAGCAAGCGGAACATCGACCATGGGCCACGGTATTCGAGGCTGCTGCTATTGCCGTTCTGCCTGAGTAACGTCAGGTTGCTGCGTACCTGTTGACCCATGGTATTGGGCCAGACAATACCAGTGATCCGGCTAGGCCCATGGGTGTAGGAGATCAACTGGCCATCCAGGTCCAGCAAGCTGGTACGCTGGTTCGCACTGAGCCCCAACGGTTCGATACTGAACTGCACACTCAACTTGCCGCGCTGATCGAAGAAGGTTTCGCGAATCCGTTCGGCCAGCTCGAGCTGCTCGATCACGTCGGGGCGAATCAGGGAATGCCCGTGCTGGCCAGACTGCAACGCCTCAAGGTTGTCCTTGAGGAAGACCTTGAGATACTGATCATCAAACTGCTGCAGGCGCCCTTTGGGCCCGAAGAATGCTTCGAAGTCATCCAGTGAAGCATCAGGCGCCCTCACCACAAAGGGGTAACGGCCTGCCAGACGTTGCTGGAAGAAGCTGTACACCTCAGCATCCCAACGTCGCTCCAGTTCGCGCAATGCTTCAACGTTCAGCACCTGGGCTGTCTGGTCGGCAAGCTTTCTGACCTGGTGGTTGATCGGCTCCGGCAAACCTGTGGCAACACGTTGCAGGGTGCCAATCGGGTCCTGCCCGGTCATCGAGAAGCGCTGATGCACAGCTTGCAGTGCAGCCTTGCCGCGGTCCGGGCTGTCCTGTACGGCATTGGCATAGTCCAGCACAGCCGATACGGCACCCAAGGTTTCGTCGTAGTAGCTCGGTTTGTCTCCTGTCACCTGCAACATAGCGCCCAGGCCTGCAAAAGCCCGCTGGATGGCCTGTGCTTGCTGTTGCTCGGGCTTGCCCGTTACTGGCAGCAACGAACCCGCCTCGCCCGGTGCCTCGACAACTGCAGGTGACGCAAGCGACGTGTTGTCCCTGACCGTATGCAGCAGCCGCTGCAACGGTGCTGCCGGGCCAGTCAACTGTTCCAGGACAGTGACACCATGGTCCAGATCACGGAAGTCCGCCACGGTGAAAGCGTTCAAGGCGCGACGCCAGCTGTCGACGTAATCGGCGCTGTAAAGGTTGTGCAGCCGTTCGGTCAGCGCCTCTCGATCAACGCTCGAATAATCGAGCTGGGCACGCTCCCCCAGCGCCCACTGATCGATCATCGCCATTTCAGCGAACCGCTGGCTGCGCGGTTCAAAGTACTCCCTGAAGCCTTTGGCTGTGAGCATGGGGGACAGCTGTACATCCTCCTCCCCATGCCTGGCCCCGAAAGATGGCTGATACACGACATCGAAGGCAGGACCTACCTGGTGACGCAGGTTCAGGCCGGTGTGCAATTGCTCGTGAGCCTGTTGCTTCAGCCCCTCATAAACCCGCTGTGGCAAAGGCAATTTACGCAGTGCCTGCTGCACTTCGCTGACACGCTCACGGTACTGCGGCAAATCGGTGTCAGCGTAGGCCAGGGCGTATTTCAAATGGTGCATGAGGTCTCGCTGCAACTGCCCCTGGCCAGGGAACGCCTTTTGCCATTGGCGCGCCATCCAGTCCTCCACCCATTCAGGCCGGCGACTGTGGCGGTCCTCGATCATCCGGTAAACCCTGAGCGCCGCCATTTGTTGCTCGCTGCCCGGCGGAGCTGCGTTCATGGCATCGATCACGCCGCTGGCCAAGGCCGGCAAAAAACGCCTGGACAACAAGCTGAGGTACGCTTCGTCAACCGTGGGGCCAATGTTGCGCCCTTGGTAAAGGCCAAGATCGGCAACCCCTGGCCATGCCACGCGATAGTCGCCAAACACCGCCACCGCATCGCGGATCTGGTCCAGTGGCGCCAACAGGTTGCGCCCGCTCGGGTCAAGGCGCTGATCGACCTGGTGATGGCTGTACTCCTGGCTTTTGGCGAGCACGCTGGCGGCCTTGGAGCCATTGATATCGAAATAGCGTTGCCAACTCGCCACGGCGATGCTGAACGCAAGGATGCCCACGCCCGAGCCGACCCACAGCAGTTGACGCTTGCTGCGCGCCACCCGAACGTTGTCGCCCGCCAGGCCGGCCTCCTGATAGATGACCCGCCTGAAGGCTTGCTGAATGAAGTAGGCCAATGCCTTGCCTTGTGCCTTGCCTTCACGCAGCGGAAGTTTCGTCTTGTAGGGCTGTGCGGCTTCACGGACAAAGGCATTGCGCATGTCGCCTTGCTGCATCACAGACGACCAATACACACCGCGTACCAGAGCAGGCGTGGAGTAACGGTCACTCACCAGGGTTTCGCGCAGAAATGCCAGCAGTATGGGGCGCAACCCGACCAGCTGCCCATACAGCGAAAACAGGCGCCCACACGGTGGCGCGTTCACCAGCACATCCAGTTGATCGATGAGCTGCTCCTGCAAACTGACGAGAAACCGACCGTAGTGCTCGTCATACTCATCCAGCCAGGCGTCGAACGCGTCAACCGCATCCAGTTTGAAGGTGAACCCCAACAGGTTTTCGCGCCTGGCGGCCGAAAGCTTGCTGTAGAACTGATCGAAGCCGTCCAGCAAATCGAATTTGCTCAGTACCACGTAGAGCGGCAAGCGCGAACCCAGGTGGCTGCTCACTTCGTACAGGCGGGTGCGCAACCTGTGGGCCAACGCAACGCGCTGCTCAGGCGTGCCATGCAGCAGTGCCGGCAAATCGACGACCAGCACCACGCCGTTAAGCGCTCGCTGGCTGCGATTGCGCAGCAGCCAGCCCAACAGGTGGTCCCACAACCTGGCCTGGGCCCCCGGCACAAAAGAGGACGCTGACTCAGCGGGAGCATCAGCTGCCGAGCCCGCCGCTGGCTGCTGGCGAATGAACGCACCGGGTGGGTCGATGAGCACAGCATCGTCGCTGACCCACCAGCCCACCGGATAGGCCAGCGCTTCAGTCTGTCGCCCTTGTGCCTGGACCTGATCGATACGCGTCAGGGTAAAACGCTGATCGGTGCAGTCGATGAAGCTGGTTTTACCGGCCTGTTCATCACCTATTACCAGGTACCAGGGCAGCCGGTACAAGGCACGTGGCCCACCGGCATTGTCAAGGTACCGGTCAAGCCCCTGGCTGAGCGCCTTCTCTTGCGCCTGCACCAACGGCAGCGTGCGATCTTGTTCGGCGGCCCGTGCCTGCCGGCGTTCCGCTTGCAATCGGCGAAAGCGTGTACGCAGCACCACCAGCCAGCCTATGAGCGGCACGAGCATGAGTACCAGGGTTGCCACGCTGCGGTGCGCCACACTGGCCAGTGGCTGTTGCTCACGCCACGTCCATTGCGGGCCGAGCCACCAAATGGCGACCAGCAGCAGCGTTGCCGTCAACCCAAGCAACAGCGGCAGCGCCAGGCCATTGCGCGTTACCCACGGCAAGCCCCAGCCTTTGAATTGCTTCCATATATGATTCATCGAGGCTCCTGGTCCTTGTGTTGATCAGCCAGCGCTGGAGCGACTGCGTACTGCTGAAGCCGCTGGAATACCTCTGGCTCCCACGCACTGGCGGTGGTTTGCTGCATCGTTCGGGCAACGCCGGCGCACAAGTCCTGGGCCAGCCAGGACACGCCCCGTGCGGCCAGCAAGTCGGCTGCGATCATGGTGGTATGGCAGCGGTCCCGAGGGGTACCCAGGTCCGCCTGCAGTGCTTGCAGCCTCAGCAGCACGGGCTCTACGCCGCCGCTGTCCAGTTGCCCGGCCAGTTCCTCGTGCAGGCCACCAAACGCGTGGGGTGCGGCCGCTTGGCCAGAAGGCCCTTGCGCGCCCTTGAGCCACGCCAGGCATTGGTCATCGACAAATATCAATCCGTCGCTGAAGCACAGCTGCTGAAGGGCCGGCATGCGCTGTACAAACCGGGCGGTCGCGCAACGGATGGCCTCAGCCACATCGCTCATCGCCAGCCGCGTGGCGACGGTTGCAGCCAGAAAGCTGCCACGAATCCAGTAGGGGCACGCCGCCACGCTCTTTTCGATGCGCTGAAGCAAGGCTGGGTCTATCGCTGTGCTGGCAATGGCCTCTTCATAGACCCGCGTGATATCCAGAGGCACCGCCATCAATTCTGTGCGGCTGCCTTGCCTGGCCGCAGGCGCCGCCTGAATGTGTGCCCACAAGCCAAAACGCCGCAACTGGTAGCCGGTTGGGTCGTAAGGATCCTGCTGGTTGATGAGTTCGGCCATGGCCAATATGGCGCGTCGTGTCTCACGTTCAGTGCCCATCGACACACGCGGCATGGGCGCGGCGATGACATCGGCCAGCGGCGCAGGCTTCACGCTTGCAGCCGGCGCCTTGGGCACGTCAGCCTCGCCGGCACCGCTGACACGTTCAATGTGTTGGCACAGCAGGCGCTCCAGCCCATCGAGAACAGCAGCCTCCAGCTGTGCTGCGTGCTGTTGTTGCAGGTGTTTCAATGCCGCCTGCGCTGCTGCTGCATGGGCAGGGGTATAAGTGAAACGGTCGAGACGCGGCAGCGCCTCGGTCAAGCGGTTGATCACCAGCCCGACCAGCTTGCGCTTGGTCAGGAAACCTTTCGGCCCTGGCTTGGGGTGGGCGGGTTCCCAATAGCACTCGATCATGCGGGCCAGCAACGCCAAGGTATCTCCCCAACGCTCCCAGCAGCGGCTGCGTAACCAGGCGGCACTCAAGTGCGCGACGATTCGAAGGTGCTTGCATTGCTGGCTCAGGTACTGACAGGACGCCTCTTCGATGTAAACCCAGTCGATCATCGCCTCCTGCAGCCCGCCCAGCTTGACCATCTCCTGGTCGATTGCCTGGTAGGTTTCGTCCTCGACATCGAACAGCCCAGCCGGTACTGCGGGATCGATCGGCGCCAGCAGTCGCGTGAGCTTGCCCTCTGACACCTGCGCTACCACCGGCATGTGCTTCGCGCCTGGCTTATCAACGGGGTCAGCCCTTGTGCATCGAAGATCAACCCGTCGAGCTCGCTGTGCTCACTCACCACTTCGATGCGATGGGCACCAATCAGCTTCCTGATCTGCTCGATTGCCGGCAAACCCCGGCCGGCATCGATTACCTGCCCGTTCTCCATCACCTGCCAGGGTGTTTCACGGGTAGACCAGCCCTGCCCTGTCAGCCGTACCTTGACCCAGCTTGCCTCGATCGGGCGTTTGGCAATCAGTTGCAGCCGGGAGATGGCCTGGATGCAACTGATTGCCAGGTAAGCGGGTTCGTTACCCGATGCGATGGCAGGCGCTGATATCACGAGCGCTGAAACGCCGGCACCGTCATCGGTTCGGCTACCGATGTGAAACGTCAGGTCATCTGGCGTCCGCGCCGCTTCATTTGCCATCACGCGCAGCACGCTCGGGGCCTGCTGCTCTGGTGCAGACCACTGCCGTTCTGTCGTGTATGCCGGCGTGTTCGCAGCCTGGTCGAAACAGGCCAGTCGCTCGACGTTCGACACAATCCGTGAACAGTCCCGCGTGGGGCCTGCCAGTACCGGCTGCAAACAAAACAGCAACGAGAGACCGGCGCCATATACAGAACGGTTAATCATCCTGATTCACTCTCCAAAAACAGTACAAACGCCTATATGGCCGCGCCCACTTTCCTACAAACACATATCGACTCACGCGCCAAAAAAACAGCCAGCCAAAACAAAACCGGACGGAGACTAATACACAGCGACGACTGCATACAAACAAATATTTACTTACATCTTCATGCTCGACCAAAGAGCACTTAACCCTGCATGGTTTTTATAGGAACAAGGCAACTCACCCCGCCAGATAAACATATACAAGAAACTTCCTACAAGAGAAACAGCACATTAAACAACCCCCACAATCAAACATCCTACAAACCAACAGGGAGTTACGTACCGATGTCTAGAAATACGGGTTCTGTCGCGCCTAAAGAACGCGTCAATATCAAATACGTCCCCGCTACGAGCGATGAGCAGGCTGAGGTAGAGCTGCCCCACAAAATGCTGGTACTGGGCGACTTCGGCCTGGATGAAGACCGCGCGCTCGAAGACCGTCAGGTGATGCGTGTCGACAAACACACGTTCAACAGCGTGTTGAACGACGCCAACGTGAGCCTGGCGGTATCTGTGCCTTCCGTGCTCAGTGCCGCCCCGGATGCCGAGCTGGCGGTCCATCTGCAGTTCAGCTCCATTAACGATTTCGGGCCGGACCGAATCGCGCGGCAGGTCCCCGAGCTGAACAAGCTGCTGGAACTGCGCGAAGCGCTGGTCGCCCTGAAAGGCCCGCTTGGCAACGTCCCGGCCTTTCGCAAGCAACTGCAACACCTGCTGAACAACGAGCAAACCCGTAAACAGCTCGCACAAGAACTGGACCTGTTACCTGAAGCACCAGAAAAAGACTGAGACAACGGAGCGTCCCCATGCCTAAGCCAAACACCACCACCGTCACCACAGACGCAACCCACGATACATTGGGCAATGGCACCTTGCTCGACCAGATCATGGCAGAAACCAAACTGGTACCTACGCAGGAGGGCTATCAGGTTGCCAGACAGGGCGTATCTGCCTTCATCGCCGAAATCCTCAAAAGCAATGACCCAGATCAACTGATCAACAAACACCGGGTCGATCAGATGATTGCAGAGGTTGACCGGGTTCTCGGCAAACAGATGGATGCCATTTTGCATCAACCCGAGTTCCAGCGGCTTGAGTCCTCATGGCGTAGCCTGAAACTTCTGGTCGACCGCACGAATTTCAGGGAGAACATCAAGCTTGAAATTTTGCACATCAGCAAAGAAGACTTGCTCGACGACTTCGAAAATGCCGCAGACATTACCTGCAGCGGCCTCTACAAACATGTTTACACCGCTGGGTACGGCCAGTTCGGGGGAGAGCCGGTTGCGGCCATGGTAGGTAACTACAACTTTGGCCCCGCCTCTGCGGACATCAAACTGTTGAGTTACATGGCCTCCGTAGGTGCCATGTCCCACGCGCCCTTCCTTGCCGCACCTTCCCCCGAGTTTTTCAACTTGAGCAGCTTTGAAGAGTTGCCCAACCTCAAGGAAATAAAAGACCTCTTCGCCGGCCCACGCCATGCCAAGTGGCGCGCTTTTCGCGAAAGCGAAGACGCTCGTCATGTCGCGCTGACCGGGCCACGCTTCATGCTGCGCTCCGCCTACCACCCGCAAGAAAAGCCAATCGAGAGTTTCAACTACAACGAAGACATCGCCGGGCGGCATGACCACTACCTGTGGGGCAATTCCGCCTTCCTGCTGGCCAGTTGCATCAACGACAGCTTCGCCCGCTACCGCTGGTGCCCGAACATCATCGGCCCGCAATCGGGTGGTGCGGTCGAAGACTTGCCAGTCCACCTGTACGAGTCACTGGGGCAATTGCAGGCCAAGATTCCTACCGAGGTGCTGATTTCCGATCGCAAGGAGTTCGAGCTCGCCGAAGAGGGCTTCATCGCCCTGACCATGCGTAAAGACAGCGACAATGCGGCGTTCTTCTCTGCCAACTCGGTGCAAAAACCCAAGAACTTCCCGAAAACCCCCGAAGGGTTGGAGGCACAGACCAACTACAAGCTGGGGACCCAGCTGCCCTACCTGTTCATCGTCAACCGGCTGGCCCACTACATCAAAGTGCTGCAACGCGAACAGATCGGCAGCTGGAAGGAACGCCGAGACCTTGAATCCGAGCTGAATAAGTGGATCAAGCAGTATGTCGCCGACCAGGAAAACCCGTCTGCCGATGTTCGCAGCCGCCGGCCGCTACGTGCCGCCCGCATTGAAGTCTCGGATGTTGCCGGTGACCCAGGCTGGTACCAGGTTTCGATCGCCGTGCGTCCGCACTTCAAGTACATGGGCGCCAACTTCGAGATCTCTCTGGTTGGGCGGCTCGATACGCAATGAGTGGTTTTTTTGAACGCTTGACGGTGGACCCTAGTTCCCGTCCCCAGGCCACTCGACAGGAAAGCGCTGCGGACACCGTCGCCACCATCAAGCGCCACCTCGAAACGCTGCTCAACGCCCGCCAGGGGTGCTCTCAGAGCAGTCCTGAGCTGGGCTTGCGTGACTTCAACGGGCATGACGTGAACCGCGGCGACTTGCTCGTACAAGTGAGCGCGGACATTCGCCGCACCCTTCAGCGCTTCGAACCACGCATCCAGATACGCACGCTCAAGGCAGTGCCCGATACCCATGCCCCGCTGGAGCTGCATTTCAGGCTCGATTGCCAGGTGCAGGTCAACAACCACGCAGAGCAGCTGCAACTCGAGCTGCTGGTCAACGGGCACAACCGCTACACCCGAGTGAGGTGACCGATGTCACTGAAAGACCGCTTCAGCGAAGAGCTGCGTTACCTGCACGAACTGGGGAACGACTTCGCCAAGGACAACCCACAACTTGCAAGGCTGCTTGGCACAGGTGCCAGTGACCCCGATGTCGAACGCCTGATGGAAGCCTTTGCATTCCTGACCGCCAAACTGCGGCTCAAACTGGAAGACGACCTGCCGGAGCTGACTCACCCCATGCTGCAGTTGTTGTGGCCCAATTACCTGCGGCCCCTGCCCAGCGCGACGATCATCCAGTTCACCCCGGTCAAGCAATCCCTTAGCCAGTCCCAGCACATTCCGAAGGGGTCGAGGTTGTGCTCGGAACCCGTGGACGGCGTAGCCTGCGAGTTCCGCACGTGCACTGCGGTGAGCATTCATCCGTTCAAGATCGACACGGTGAGTGCAACCCAGACACTCGACAACGCGGTGATAAGCATCGGCCTGCAGGCACTGGTCGACCGGCCACTGAACAGCCTGGGCTGCTCCAGCCTCGACTTTTACCTCAGCGGTGATGTCCGCACGGCCCGGACGTTGTACCTGTGGGTTTCTCAATACCTCAAGCACATCAACGTGATCGTCAAGGGTGAAGTTCGTCGGCTGCCGGCCGGCAGCATCTCCTTCCCGGGATTTAGCCCCGACGACGCCTTGCTGCCCTACCCACAAAACGTCTTTGATGGCTACCGGATCCTGCAGGAGTACTTTGTCTTCCCCCAGCGCTTCCACTTTTTCAGCGTCACCGGACTGGATCGAGCCTGGCCAGCGCATGACAGCCTGGCGGTAAACCTCGAGTTTCACTTCACGCGCCAGTTACCCGACACACTGCGTGTCAGCAACGCAGATTTCAGTTTGTTCTGCGCACCTGCAGTCAACTTGTTTCAGCACAGTGCCGAGCCCATCGACTTGTCCAGCGAGGACGCCTTGGTCCCACTAAAACCCAAGGGAGCGGAGCCACACGGTTACGAAATTTTCAGTGTCGACCAGGTCATCAGCACGCGAACGACGACCGACGGGAGTGTCGGTGAGCACCTGCGAACGTTTCGGCCCTTCGAATCGTTCGCCCATGAAATCGAGCACGTTCAAGGACGCACTGCGCTGTATTACCGCTACCAGTTGGAGGCGTGCCTGCGCGGCGATGGCGTCACGCACCGCATCGCGTTCGTTCGTGCCGATGCCAACAGCTATATCGGCGAGCTGGAAACCGCATCCATCGACCTGACGTGCACCAATCGAGACCTGCCGCTGGCGTTGGGCATCGGTGACATCAACGTGCGTACCGAGTTTACGCCGCCACTGGCCACCTACACCAACATCTGCAAGCCCACCCGCCCTTGTCGCCCGGTGCTGGACGGCCAGTTGCAATGGGCATTGATTTCCAACATGTCGCTCAACTACCTGTCCCTGCTCTCGATCGAGCCGCTCAAAGCGGTGATCCGCGCCTATGACTTCGTCGCCCTGCACGATATCCAGCAGGCGCGTACCACCCAGAAGCGCCTGGACGGCATGCGCGACATTCATACACAGTCTATGGACTGGCTAATCAAGGGGCAACCCATTCGCGGCCTGCACACCCGGCTGAAGCTGGACCAGGCCGCCTTCCTCTGCGAAGGCGACCTGTACCTGTTCAGTTGCGTGCTTGCCCACTTCTTTGCCTTGTACGCCAGCATCAATTCCTTCCATCAGCTGGAAGTGATCAACATCACCAACAACGAGCACTACACATGGCCAATACAGACCGGCAAACAACCGCTGATCTAGCCGACAGACTGCTCACCGAGGCGCACCAGTACAACTTCTTCCAGTTGCTGGAGCGGCTGCATGGGCTGCATGGCGACGATCTGGAACCCCGTTGGCCTGACGAGGCTACCCGGTTGCGCGTGCGTCTGGCCTGTGACCCACGGCTGACCTTTCCCGTATCGGATGTTTACAAAGCCCAACGCATGCCCGACGAAGAGGCGCGCTACCAGCTCGTCGCCACGTTCCTCGGGTTACACGGTACCGATTCACCCTTGCCCACCTATTACCTGGAGCAGGTGGCCTATGAACATGCGCAAGGCAGCGGTGTACGGCCGGCATTCTTCGACTTTTTCAATCACTACCTGCTCAGCCTGTTACACCGCAGCTGGCGCAAATACCGGTATTACATCCGCTTCCAGCCGGGCGCCCGTGACGGGTTCTCGCAGTACGTTTTTGCCCTGCTGGGGCTTAATGACAAGCAACTGCGGGGAGATACGGCACTGCCCTGGAGCCGCCTGCTCAGTTTTGCCGGGGTCATCGCCAGCCGCAGCCGTGCGCCTGGCACCGTGGCCGGCATCATTGCGCACTGCTTCGACCTCAAGCATGTGCAGATCCGCGAATTCGAAACGCGCTCGGTACCCACTGCGGCCGGGCAACGCGTAAGCCTGGGGCGCGCCAACGGCCTGCTGGGCAGTACGTTCATGATCGGCAGCCGTACACGCACACGCAGCAGCAAGTTCACCATCGTGATCAGCGAACTCGACCAGACGCAGCTGCGGGACCTGCTCCCCAGCGGCATCAACTTCGGCCGTTTGCGTGCACTGATCGACGTTCTGCTGCGTGACGGCCTTGCCTACGACCTGGAGCTGCGCCTGAAGCAGAACGCGTTGTCACCCTTCTGCTTGCACCGCAGCAAAGGCGCCTACCTGGGCTGGACCAGCTTCATCGACGACCGGCATGGCCAGAACAGTCCCGTTGTACGGTTCAGGGGGCGCTCATGAACACATTGACCGTGAGCATCATCAACCTGGACCAACTGCGACATGGCGTTATTGCCAGGCACCGATTCGATTGCAAGGGCGGAACCATTGGCAGCGCACAGACAAGCTGGCGACTCGACGACCCTAATCAGAGCGTTGCGCCCATCCACTGCGAGATCCGCTGGATAGAAGGCAGCTTCTGTGTGATCGATCATTGCCAGCGCACCTATCTGAATGGCAGCACCACCAGCCTGGGTGCACACCCACCCAGACGCCTGCTTGAAGGCGACCAGCTTCGTGTGGGTGCTTATCGGCTACAGGTTCAGTACGCCCAGGACCCCGCCACCATGCGTTCGCTGGAGGACATGTTCTATCCGGATCAGGGGGTAATCGACCGCCTGATAGCCGAAGAAACAGCAACCCCTTGGCCGATCGAACCCTCTGCTACCCAACCGGCTGCCGAGATCTACTCGGCCTTCGAGCCCGCCATGGGCAACGATCCCTTGGCAGCGTTGGATGCAGCCGCTGAGTCGGTGGCTTCCCCGTCGAGCCCGCTGCTGCGGCTGATTGCCGGAGAGCGCCCATGACCCGCCAACCGTTGCTGGTCGCGGCCCTGCTGGTTGCAATGTTCGGGGGTGCCGGCTGCACCTCGTTAAGCAGGATGAGCCAAGTTGCCATGGACCACACGTTGCCCATCGGGCAGCCGAAGGATCATCCGACCGAAGTTGCGTTCAGCATCAACGCGAGCCCTACCCTGAATGGTAATCCGAACAGCCTTGAGGTAGCGGCCGAAGAACAGCACAGCACCCTGGAGCCCAGCCCCTACGCCGTAACCCTGAGTGCGGGCGACCCTTATGCACTGACGGAAAAGATCGTGACCCTGCTGGAATACCTGCACGAGCAGTTTCCAGCCATGTCCCCCATCGAGGTGGATGAGGAAGGCAACGATGACCCAGCTCGCTCTCCTCTGGAAGAGAGCACCCCCGGTAGCTACGACGACCCGACCGTAACGTTGACCTTACCGCACACCACAACCATGGCCTCGGAACCCGTCGCCACGCCGATTGCCATCAAGATCCTGCAGCTGCGCGACGACTCGCTACTGCGCAACACCGTGTACCAGTTGCTGGACCAGGACCCGGCCAAAGCCCTGCGCAGTACCTACATCCGTGATGACGATTACCTGCTGCGCCCTGGCCAGTTCAAGTACATCCCGTTCGAACCCATCCATGCCGAAACCCGTTTCGTGGCGGTGATTGCCGACTACCGAGGCCTTGAGGACGCCAGCTGGCGGCAAGTGCTGCGCATTCCGCCGCGTGGCCGCCAGATCATGCTGTCGGTGTTGGTCAACGACACGCACATCGTGCTCAAGGAAGAAGACTGATGGCACGTCTACTCCCCTTTGCCCTTCCCGCTTACTCACGCTGACATGGAGTGCCCATGAGTTCACGCAATCCCGTTCTTTGGCCAGAAGGCCTGTTCGTAAAACCACAGCATTTCCAGCAAGCAGCCCGGGCGGGTGAAGCAGCCCTCCACCAGCGCCTTGCCAGCCTGAACGCAGCCTTCTACGGCTTTAGCGAGCTACAGCTGAACGACGAGTACCTGAGCCTGGGCAAGATCGCTATCACCCGGGCGCGGGGCGTGATGCCGGACGGCACCGTGTTTGACATCCCCGCCGACCTGCCACCGCCGCCGCCGCTGGAAATCGACGACGACGCGTGCAAGGACAGCGAGGTGTATCTGTGCCTGCCGCTGCGCACCGAGGGCGGCTGCGAAGTGAGCTGGCCCGACACTGCCGCCAACTACCGCTACACCGCCCAGCCACAGGAGATCAAGGACACCCACTCTGCGAACGGTGACCTGGTACAGGTAGACCTTGCCATGCCCAACCTGCAGCTAAAACGCAAGGCTGAAGACAGCAGTGCCTACACACGCCTGGCCATGACACGCATCCTGGAGCGGCGCCCTGACGGCAGCCTGCAACTGGACGAAACCTTCTACCCCACCAGCGTGTCAGTGCGGGCGGTGCCGGCACTGCAGCGGTTTCTTGACGAAATGACCAACACCCTGCGCGAGCGAGCGCGAGGCCTTGCCAAGCGTATTGGCGCCTCGGGCCAGTCCGGTATCGCCGACATTCGCGACTTCAACCTGCTGCAGGCCATGAACCGCTGGTGGCCGTGCTTTCAGCACCTGGCCCGGCAAGCGCAAACGCACCCCGAGCAGCTTTACCTGTGCATGAGCCAGGCCTGCGGCGAGTTTGTCACGTTCACCGACGAAAGCAGGCTCCCGCAAGATTACCCCGCATACCACCACACAGCGCTGCGCACTTCGTTCAAGCCGCTGGAAGACACTTTGCGCCGCGCCCTGAGCACCGTCCTGCAGCCGCGCGCCATTTCACTGCCGTTGGTGAACGAAGCGTTCGGTGTGATGACGACCAGGCTGGAAGACCGCCGTCTGATCGACGAAGCCGACTTCATCCTTGCCGTGCGCGCCGACCTGCCACCGCAGGTGTTGCGCCAGATGTTCATCCTGAAAGCCAAGATCACCTCACTGGAGTCGCTGTACGACCTGGTGCCGCTGCAACTGCCGGGCATCCCCTTGTTGCTTTTGCCGGTGGCGCCGCGCGACCTGCCTTTCCACGCGGGCTTCAGTTACTTCGAGGTGAACAGGCGCGACCCGGCCTGGGCGTGCATGGCCGAGGCCAATGGCTTTGGTCTCCACATCGCGGGCGAATTCCCCGGCCTCGAACTGCAGTTCTGGGCGATCAGGAGTCAGTGAGATGGCAAATGACACGACTACCCCCACCGATGCAACAAACGCTGAAGTCAGTCAGCTGAATGCAAACCTTAAACCATCAGTACCCGACCACCAGGCCGCGCCGGCCAATGGGCAAGCCTCTGCGCAAAAGCCTGAGCCTGTGTATGAAGGCTATCCCGCCGACCCGCAGTTTCAGCTGCGGGGCGGGTTCGCCAACCTGATGCTGGATGCAGCATCACCGCTGTTTGGCCTGGTCATACGCCTGCGTACGCTGGACGAATTGCCAAATATCAAAGATGTGCACCAGCAAGTGCGCAACCAGATCGACAACATTCAGGAAGAAATGCGCCAGCACGGGTACGAGCCCGCTCAGCTGCTGGCGTATACCTACGGCCTGTGCCTGTTCATCGACGAAGCCGTCATGGAGCGGCCCTGGGGCAAAAGCAGTTGCTGGAGCCAGGAACCCTTACTGAGCATCTTCCACGACGAGACCTGGGGCGGAGAAAAGATCTTCACCGTGATCTCGCGCCTGATGCAGGAGCCCAAGCGTTATCAGGACGTGCTGGAGTTCATGTACTTCGCCCTTTGCCTTGGGCTGAGGGGCAAATATGCGCTGGCGCCGAAAGGCGAAGAAACCGTCACTGCACTGATTCACCAACTGCACGGGATCATCCGCGAACTGCGTGGCCCCACCCCTGAAGAAGTCTGCGACCCCTACACCAATGTGGCCCCACGCAACTTCCGCATGAACCGGCAATGGCCCTGGTGGAGCCCTTTGGTGATTTCCGCCATCGCCATGGCCGTGGCCTACGGCATCTACAGCTACCGGTTGCACCTGATTACCACAGAAGTACTGGAGTCGCTCAACGCCATCCTGCAGCAGTAGGCGAAGGCTACATGCACCCACCGAATTCACCCCATTAGCGAGGCATCTGCCTCATTGAAAAGCCCATCATTTTCGATGGCCACGCCACCTGTGGTGTGCGTGTTAATCCACATGGACGCAGGAGAAACTGCCATGCCAACACCCGCTTACATCAAGATCGAAGGCAAGACCCAAGGCAACATCACCGCAGGTGCATTCACGTCCGACTCCGTCGGCAATGTGTTCGTTGAGGGCCATGAAGACGAAATTCTGGTGCAGGAAATCAAGCACCAGGTAACTGTCCCGACCGATCCGCAAAGTGGCCAGCCTGCCGGTCAAAGGGTGCATAAGCCCTTCGTTTTCACCAGTTCATTGAACAAAGCCACACCACTGATGTACCAGGCCCTGGCCAGCGGCGAAATGCTGCCGACCGTTGAAGTGAACTGGTACCGCACCTCAGTGGAAGGCAAGCAGGAGCACTTCTTCACCACCATGCTGGAGGACGCCACCATCGTGGACATCAATACCGTCCTTCCGCATGCCCAGAATCAGAAAAACGAGCATTACACGCAGCTTGTCGAAGTGGCCCTGTCATACCGCAAGATCTCATGGACACATGTGACCGCAGGTACCGAAGGCTCTGACGATTGGCGTAAACCGATCGCCTGATCTAACGGAAAAGCCCAGGCAGTCATGGTCTGCCTGGGCACTTCGAAGTCTCAGACGACGGACAAGAACTGCTTATGCCCAGCCAATCTGACTTGCGATACAGCTTCCAGCCCCTCGTTGGCAACGCTGAGTTCGAAGTGGTGTCATTCAAGCTCGAAGAAGCGCTCAGCCAACCATTTACGTTGACCCTGGAGCTGATCAGCTTCGAACACGACATCGACTTCGGCCACCTGCTCGACAAACCCGTGCTCTTCACCATCTGGCAGGGTGAACGCCCTGTACGGTACGTACACGGCCTGGTCAGCCGCTTCAGCCAGGGCGAGAGTGGCTTCTGCCGTACCTACTACCATGCCTTGGTCGAGCCCCAACTGGCCCGCGCCAGGCTGCGCTCGAACTGGCGCATCTTCCAGCACAAGACCGCCCCGCAAATTCTCGAACTGATGCTCAAGCGTCAAGGTATCGTCCAGTATCAATTCGGCACCGGTTTCGACTACCACGTCCGGGAATTCTGCGTACAGGCTGGCGAAACCGATCTCGACTTCTTTGCCCGCATCGCTGCTGAAGAAGGCATGGTCTATCGGTTTGAGCACACTGAAAAGCAGCACAAACTGATCATCACCGACCGGCTGCTCACATTGGGGCATATCGAGTGCGACACAGCCCATGGCGAGGACGATGACGAAGGCTTCGTCGAGGGTAACAAACCAGCCAGACCTTCCACCGTGCTGTACCACGCCAACAGCGGGGGCACCCGACACACCCCTTGTCTGCAATACTTGCGCTACAGCGAACACGTGCGAACCGCACGCCAGGTTCAGCGCGAGTACACCTTCACCCACCCGGCCTATCGCCAGGAACATCGGGCCTCGGGGCCCCATCTGGAACACCAGTCCACAGACTATGAGTGCTTCGACTACCCCGGCCGCTACAAACGCGATGCCGTCGGCAAGCCGTTCACCGAAAACCGCATCACCGCCCTGCGCCACGACGTGCGCATTGCCGAAGTCCGAGGCGACGATGTACGCCTGCAACCGGGCCTGAGTTTCACCCTGACCGGCCACCCCCGGGAAGACCTGAATGTGCACTGGCGGGCAAGCACGGTCACCCACGAAGGTAGCCAGTTCACCAGCTTGCAGGAAGAGTCGGCCGGTGCCGACCAAGGCACACGCTACGAACAAAAAGCGCTACTGGTGCCAGGCCGAACTGAATGGCGCCCTGCCCCGCTGCCCAGGCCACGGGTTGATGGCCCCCACATGGCGACCGTTGTCGGGCCGCCAGGTGAGGAAATCTATTGCGATGAGTGGGGCCGGGTGAAGGTCAGCTTCCCCTGGGACCGCGAAAGCCAGGACAACGCGTTCAGTTCATGCTGGGTACGGGTATCCCAAGGCTGGGCCGGCGGTAGCTGGGGCTCGATGGCTATCCCGCGTGTCGGCCAGGACGTGATCATCCATTACGTCAACGGCGACCCTGACCAGCCAATGATCACCGGGCGCACCTACTGCGGTGACCAGCTACCGCCTTACGACCTGCCCCGGCACAAGACCCGCATGACCATCAAAAGCCAGACCCACAAGGGGGATGGTTTCAATGAACTGCGTTTTGAAGATGAACTGGGCCAGGAAGAGGTGTTCATCCATGCCCAGAAAGACCAGAACAACGTGGTCAAGCACGACGAGACGACACAGGTCGGCAATGATCGCCATGAACAGGTCAGTAACGACGAAACCATTCTGATCGGCCGTGACCGCACGGAAACGGTTGGCAATGATGAGCGCGTCTCCATTGGCCAGGATGCCACGCTCGATATAGGTCGCAACCAGACCATCAATATTGCCAAGGACCGCGTTGAAACCATCGGTAATCACCGCCACGACCGGATCACCGCCAATCACCACACCCTTATCGGCGGTAACCTCTATCAACAGGTCGAAGGGCTTGCAGCGCTTGAAGCCCGCGAGGAAATCCGCAGGCGAACACGCCGCTATGAGCTTCGCACGGCGGAAGCGGTGATCATCCAGGGGCCAGGGGGCGCCATCCGGATCGACGAGACAGGCATCACACTGGACAGCCCGACGATTCGCATCAACGGCCAGATGCTCAAGTCTGCAGACGGGGCAACCAACCCCTTCTCAATCAGCGGCACGCCGGTCACTGGCAAACCTCTGGAGCGCCAGTGCGGGCGCCGCGCCGATGGCACCTGCGCCATGCCCGACTGCCGCTGTATGCGAGGGACAGGCCAATGATTACAACAACCACCCTCTCACAACCGAGCGAGCACTTCGGGAAGAACGCTCGCTTTCTGCTGCTCGAAAGCCGCGTGATCGAGCACTGGGCCTACCGGCCTATAACCCAAATACTTGCCAATGGTGAGCTGGTACCCGCCTATGCCCCTTCGGTACTTGAGCTTATCAATGATGTCAGCCTGAACACCCAGCATGCGTGGCTGTGGAGGCGCAGCGCTCTGGACGAACGCCATGACTTCGGCCCGTTGCTGGTAGCTGTGTCAGATGCACCAGAACTGCTTGCCCATGCAATCGCTACCTGGATGCCCGTTGGTGGCGTCATTGCGCTGGATGCCGACATTGGGCTTGCCCAGTTGGCAGACCATTTCACCAGCCTTGTGCAAATCTCGCTTCCGGATCAGGGGCTGGCCACTTTCCAGTTCAACCCGGACCACCTGGCGGCCTGGCTGGATGCACTGGATGAAGAGCATCGAAACGAATGGCTTGGGCCTGTGACTTCGTTGGCCTGGCGAGTCAACTGGGGACCCGCTCACGCGTGGAAATCACTCGAACGCAGCCCGACCCCTGCACGTTCCTTTTCGCAAGCCCCGCTCTCACTTGGCAGGCTTGAACTTGAGCGGCTGCAAGCAGGCATGCACGAGCATTTCGTGCTCACGTTGGCACACGAGGTGGTAGCCCTGCCACAGCACGCCACCCACACATTGGCCGACATCAGGCAATGGATTGAGAGCCTGCTGCCACAACTGAAAGCCCTCAACTTTCGCGATGAGGAGGTCGCTGGAGAGTTCATCAGGCTGATTGCCAGGCACATGTGGCTCATGACCGATGACCAGGCCGGGAAGATCTACACCAACCTCGAGGAGTCTCCACAGGGCCGCCTCTACGAACTGCACGCCTTGGTCGAGAGCAAGGAATCCAACCATGAATGACAACAGTGTCAGCAGCGCCACCTCCGGCCCTGCCTGCAGCGCACGCGTCCCCATTCTGCCCATTCGCTATGCCATCGTGCCGCGCACCGCTGACGCGCCCGCCTGCCGTTACGCCGAATCATGCTTCAACCTGGAACAAGGCTTCGCCCCGCTGCAGCACTCCGCCTATACCCTCCGCGCACTGCGCCCGGGTTATGTCTACGTGTTCATGAAAGGCACTCTGGGCCAGAAGCTGGTCATCCATGAGTACGTTGGCGCGGGCCTCTACAAGGAACTGCTCTACAAAGGGCTGGATGGCTACCACCGGCGTGACCGCTATCTGTCCAGCCGCCCCATGGGCTGGGTGTGGGCCGACACCTGCCCCGATACCGCCAGGGAGGTGTGGATCGGCTACAGCCCGCACCTGTGGACCAACGCCATGACCGCCCGCATCACCGGCTCGTCCGCCCTGCTCAAACGGCACATGCGCCGGCTGGACATGGCCGAACTGATAGCCGGCAACCGGGCACCCTCGACCCAGCCCCATGTCTTGCCGGTCAGTGCCCTGCAAACCTGGGTCGAAGACTTCAAGCCCACCGAGCGGCGCATGCCGCTGAGCTGGAGCAGCGACCCGATCACCGACACCTTGCCCATCGGCAACCTCGTCGCCGTGGCCCGGCACTATCCCTGGACCCAACCCAAAGTGCCAGTGGTGGTCGCGCTCGCCGACGCCGAAGGCATGGCCCTGGACCTGAGCCTGTCGGTGTCGGCCTACCAGCACCAGTTGCGCGACCTGATGCCCGCCGAGCAGCTGCAACACACCAAACCCGCCCAACCGCCCGAGCACGAACGCGTGCCGGCGTGCTTCCAGCTGGATGCCGAACAGTTGAGCACGCAGAGCCGTGACTTTCACCATCGCAACCTGGTGGCCATGCTGCTGAACAAGACGCTGGAGAGTATGTACCCGGCCGACGCTGCCTCGCCCGAACTCGCCGCGTTCCGGCTGGGCACGGAACGCCGGGGACCGGCCCTGTCGCCCGCCGAGTCACATTTCCAGGCCCTCACCCACAAGGACTACTCCCCCCACGGCGCACGCCTGGCGCAGCGCCTCGATCTGGACAAATACCGGCGCTTCCTCGCCGAGCGCGACGCGCTGGGACGCCGGATGGCCGCCCTGCGCAACCAGGCCTTGCACGCCAGCAACGACCATGACGCCTGGCTGGCGACGGCCGAGCCCGAGCATATCGACAACCCCTACAGCCTGGCCGCCGCCCTGGCCTGCTACGACCGCGACGAAATCGTGTCCGCCCGTGGCCTGGAAATCTCCCTGGCGCTGCTGATCCACCCGATGGGCCAACCGACGCCGGGCGCCGAAGAACTGGATCGGCGTTTCAAACGCCTGGAGCAGTGGCTGGACCGGGACGACAGCCCGCTGTACACCGCCCTGGCGCCGTTCAACCCGTTCAAGGACAAGGCCGATTCGATCGGCAGCCTGTTCGGCGCCAGCGACAACGTGATCGAAGGGTTGGCCGGTCGCTTCCCGGCCATGGCCGACATCACCGACCTCACCGCCCAGTCGGTCAATACCGTGGTGCTCAAACGCCTGCGCGGGCAAACCCGCTGGGACGCCAGCCATGGCCTGCGCCAGCAGGTGTTGTTGGCGGCGCGTGAAGCGAATGCCGAGAAAGCGCTGGGGCTGTTGGCAGCGCGCTACCGAGTCACCGAGCAGGCCATCAAGAACAATCCGTTCAGCCAGGAGGTGGAGAAGTACCTGAAGAATGGCATGGCGCAGGTTGAGGAGATAAAGCAGTTGCGCATTTCGGGGAGCCGGACGGTCTCGATCGAAATGACCACCACAGCACGGGTGAAGCCCAACTTTCTCGGGATGCTCACCTCGGGTGGAGGCGGAGGTTTGAACGCGGGGATGCTGTGGTACAACATCCTATCGCTCCAGACGGCCTACAACAGCCTGCAGAAAAGCAATGCCCCGGAATACACGTTGGGTTTTGCTTCGTCGATTTTCGGGGTGATCGGTGCAGCAGCGGCGACGCTGGTCAGCGTAAGGGCGACGCAGAAGGCCGTGATGCTGCGGTTAAGTTCGACAGCACCGGGCATGGCGTTTGGCAACGGAATTATCAAGTTCTTAAGCAGTAATCTGTTTGCGCGTTTGGCTGGTTATCCGGCAATAGCATTTGGTTTTTTCGCGGACAGTGCTAAGGCGTTGCGACAGAATGACAACGGCAACCTAACTGCAGCCAGTTACACGATGGCTGGTGGATTCACCATGGCTATTGGTTCCGCTGTCGCCCTTGAAGCAGGACTTGCCGTTGCCGGCGCGACATCAGTTGTGCCGTTCGCCGGCTGGGCCGCAGCTGCCCTTGTCCTCGTAGGTGTAGCCATTATTGCAGCAGGTCTGTATTTACACGCCAAGGCACACGAGCACCTTCACAGCCCAATTGAGCTTTGGGCAGCACGCGGTATCTTTGGCAATCGCATCAATGATGGAGAGGCACGCCCCGACATCACCTTGGACTATGAGAAGAAACTCCCTGCTTTCGCCTCGCTACAAACTGAAGTCAAAGCTTGGCACAACGAGCATTACGGACCCAAGCTACTATCTGCCGAGCAGGCCCTGTCACTTGGTATAACTGACGTTGACACGAAATGGCATCTAAGCAATCACTGGTCCCTACCAAACTGGACCGCTATCACACACAACGAAGTAGCCACACCTCAACTAACCGTTGAGTTCACCGTGCTGCTGCCTGGCTTTAGGTTAGGCGTAAGTGAATGGTCAGGAAGCTTGAGTTCCCTCCGTGACGACCAAGGAATGGACGTTTTCCCAGTCGCCCCAACGGGCCACATCGTAAATGCCGGCCTGGTTCTGCATTTCAAAAACACGTTAGCCAACCAGAAACATGTCTCATTACATCTAGGCTACAGCGCCAATCAAGGCCTGAACGAAGACAATGAGATCCAATCAATATTTCGTCTGGAGCGCTGATTATGGCAACCACCTGGGTATTCAATTCAACGTCAGACTCTGGGCACAAACCTGCAATTGCGGGACAACTGGCAAGCGTATCCGAGAATACTTTATGCCTGCGAAACCCATGGGTAACAGACTCCGTATTTATGGGTAAACTGTACTGCGCAATAACAGTCATATCACTCATCGGATTTTACCCTCAAATACTCCCAATCACCTTAGACCTCTACAATGAAAACATTGCAATAATGCTTTTGTTTTTAATTTCTCCATTTCCTTTCGTTCCCTTTCTCATTTATCGCATCTATTTTATAAAAAACCTATCAAGCTTTTGCCTCAATCGCTCAACTCAAAAAATCTACTATCAACGCTTGAGCAAGCTATTCGTCTTCGAGTGGAGCAACACCGGCGGTGGCCTGTTCAAACGCACCGAATATGGTGGTTCATCCTTCAGCACCAGCTACGCCCTCGCCTTCGCCCCGCGCCGAGCAGACGGTAGCCTCCACCAAAAAGACTGCCTCTGGGTCGACAGCAACGAGCCCACCGAACCCGGCGTCAGACACGTCGCCGAAGTCTGGGAATACCTGCGCCACTTCATGGCCCACGGCCCCGACAAACTCCCCCCTCCCGGCGAACCCAACTGGTGGCACAAGCCCCTGCATGCCATCTGCCTAACCCCGGCTGAAGCCTGGCGCCACTACGCCCCCTGGCGAACCGGCGAACCCGGTGAAATGCAGGGCAAGAAAAACTGGCAACTGCCCTTCTGGGCCGTGCTGTTCCCCTACAACCTCACCGTCGCCATCTGCTGGTACGGCATCTGCCGCCTGTTCAACGTTCGAGCCGCGCCACCGCCCCCTGCCGCCTTCGAAGAAGCCCCTGCTAAATTCAACAAAAGGAAGCGCAAATGAGATCCATCGTATTGGTAGGCCATCGCCACAGCTGCCCGATCCATGGCGAAGGCACGGTACAAAACGGTGCAAGTGCAACCTTCGTAGACGGCAGAGCCGTGGCGCGCGTGGGCGACCGCATCAGTTGTGGCGCCGTCATCGAAACGGGCGCAGCTTGCACGATCATCGAGGGCCAGCCCGCAGCAAGGGAGGGGGACACCACCAGCCATGGCGGCACGCTAGTCGAGGGTGACCCGGGTTGGCTCATAGACTGACAACGACTATCAGCACGTTAGCCAATCTGTTTTTCACCTCGCAACCGTTCGATAACCGAACAGTAGCCCGTCTCGTGAATTGACGCTGCCATCTTCACTGCGCACCATGCACCGGCCTTGCGTGCCCCCCTGCCTGGGAACCGGCCACGTACCTGTCGTACCGCAGCTGAATACAATTTCAAGAAACGAGCCGTTTATGAAC
>NZ_JBICKA010000023.1:0-1285 GCF_043103635.1 Pseudomonas sp. yb_9
AGGACACCGTTTCCCCCTTACGATAAGGGATAGGCAAACGGTTATGTTTATGACTAACAGCAACGATAAGAGTGGGGAGCTTTTGGGCCAGGAGCGGCGGCGCCGCTGGAGCCCAGAGCAAAAGCTGGCCATGGTTCGCGAGAGCCTTGAGCCAGGGCAAAGTGTGTCGGTCGTCGCTCGGCGCAACGGCATCAATGCCAACCAGTTATTCCTGTGGCGCAAGCTGTATCAGGACGGCAGCCTGTCGGCGGTCAGCGCGGGCGAAGCCGTGGTGCCTGCCTCCGAGCTGAGCGATGCGCTCAAGCAGATCCGTGAACTGCAACGGATGCTGGGCAAGAAAACGATGGAAGCGGAGATCCTCAAAGAGGCCGTGGAGATCGCCCGGTCGCGAAAATGGATTGCGCACTCACCCTTGTTGCCGGGGGACGACCAGTGAAGCTGGTCAGTGAATGTCTCGGTGTGGCGCGCTCGCAATTAACGGTTCGAATCAAGCAATCGGTATCGCCCAAGACACGGCGAAGCAGGCCTGTGAACGACGCTGAGTTGGTGGCCGAAATCCAGCAACAGGTCAGCGAACTGCCCAGCTATGGCTACCGTCGAGTCTGGGGATTGCTGCGCCGCGCCCGTGAAACCCAGTTGCTACCTGCGATCAACGTGAAGCGGGTTTACCGGGTGATGCGTGATCACAACCTGCTACTTGAACGCCGGATCAAACAACCCGGCGTGCCGCGTCGGCACGAAGGCCGTATTGCCGTGAAAACCAGCGATACGCGTTGGTGCTCTGACGGCTTTGAGTTCCGTTGTGAGGACGGCGCCAAACTGAGCGTGACCTTCGCCCTGGACTGCTGTGATCGCGAAGCCATCGGCTGGGTCGCTAGCCCAACTGGGTACAGCGGCGATGATATCCGAGACTTGATGCTGGAAAGTGTAGAGAAGCGCTTCGGTGATCAACTGCCCGCCACGCCGGTGCAATGGCTAAGCGATAACGGCTCGGCCTACACCGCCGAACAGACGCGTCTGTTTGCTCGGCAGATCGGCTTGCAACCGGTGACCACACCGGCGCGTAGCCCGCAGAGTAATGGCATGGCAGAGAGCTTCGTGAAGACGATCAAGCGTGATTACGTGGCGCACATGCCCAAGCCGGATCGAGAAACGGCGCTGCGTAACTTGGCAATTGCCTTCGAGCATTACAACGAGCAGCATCCGCACAGCGCGTTGAACTATCGGTCGCCGAGAGAGTTCAGGCGCTTGGTGGCGGCATCAATTTAACGGGGAGTTGGTGTCC
>NZ_JBICKA010000024.1:0-33033 GCF_043103635.1 Pseudomonas sp. yb_9
AGGAGTCGCCATCAATCTGCCCTTACGTCGAAGGAAGAGCGCGAGGCCTAAGTGATCTTCGAGCTGAGTTAACAAGCGGCTGACGGCCGATTGGGACAAGCCCATACGGGTAGCAGCTCCGATGGTAGAGCCCGTTGTCATGATGGCTTGAAAAGCTTCGAGTTGTTTGAGGTTCACAAGATACTCCGAGGTTTCTTACCAACTAAACGCATAGCCTCATGCGTATTACTCATAACGTTGTTGCCGATTCCACGACGGGTTAGTGTCCGCCGCATGAGTGAATCCCGTCCAGCATGACGCTGCGTAATCTGCGATGGATAGTACTGGGTCGCTCCATTTTGATGCTGCCAAAAATCACAATACACAGCAGAGATTTCCGATGAACACCCTCACAACATCGCGCACACTCGCGTGTGCAAGCGTCATTGCTAGCTTGTTCCCCAATTTTGCTGAAGCAGACTTCTTCAAAGACTCCGAGGGCCGGCTGGCTCTGCGAAATTACTATTTCAATGATGGATTTCGTGATGGGGGCGAAGATCGCAAAGAGTGGGCGCAGGGTTTTCTGCTCAAGCTACAGTCAGGTTACACCGAAGGACCTGTAGGCTTTGGTTTGGAGGCACTGGGACTTTCAGGAATCCGGCTCGACTCAAGCGCTAAGCATGCGGGGACAGGCCTTCTGCCGGTCCACGACGATGGTCGGGCAGCTAGCGAATATTCGAGTCTTGGCATTACCGCTAAGGCCAAATGGAATGACCTTTTGGTCAGTGGTGGCACTCTCCTCCCCAAAATCCCCGTCCTGGTTTACAACGATGGTCGACTACTACCTCAAACGTTCCGAGGTACCCAAGCGGAGTACACCGGTGTTGATCGGTTGTACCTTCAAGCTGGGCATCTAGACAAATTCAAAGCCCGAAACTCTACCGATAGCGTCGATATATTTCCTCAGGGATATTCCGGAGGTGGCGGTACGGACTTTGATTTTGCGGGGATGCGCTACGACCTCACCAAACAGCTCAGTTTTAGCAGCTACTACGGGGAACTTCGGGATTTCTACCGCCAACAATTTTTCGGGTTGGTTTACACACTGCCGCTTGGCCCAGGCAAGCTAACTAGCGATCTACGTTACTTTATCAGTGATGATGCTGGCGCAGCCCGTAATGGTGTAGTTGATAGCGATATGTTTAGCGGTTTACTCAGTTATCGTCTGGGTGGCCACACGTTCAGTGCTGGATATCAAAAGGTTGATGGCAGCACCGCACTTCCGTACGTGAGCGTAAGCACGGTCTACTCGTTCAGCAATGCTAGCGTTGGCAAATTCATTCAGCCCGGAGAGCGGACCTGGATGGCGAGGTACGACTACGATTTTACTAGCATGGGAATTCCTGGACTGAGCTTCATGACCCGCTACTACAAGGGCGAGGATGGGGTCTATCGTGGTCAGGAAGCCCGGGAGCACGAGTCCAATACGAACCTGAAATATGTGATCCAGGACGGGCTCTTCAAAGGTGTGGGGGCTGAGTTTCGATATGCAGTGGCCAGGAGCACGTACAGCAGCGACCGGGATAACTACCGCTTGTATCTGACGTACGACATTGCATTGTGGTGATAGCTTCAAGTTCCCCTTGAAGCCGTCATCTAAAGGCAGCTCCCGCAGTCGGGAGCTGCCTTGTTAACCTACTCCCCCTTTTTGTGCTTGTGGGGTTTCAGGTCCGGATGGTCCTTCTGCTTCTCAGGCGTGACTCGCTGCCTTTTATCCGGAGTGCCATCTTCGTTAGTTCGTTTAGGGCCTGGCTTGATGCTCATGCGAGATTTCCTTTATCGCTTGGGTTGGTGGGTGCTGCTATGTAGTTAGTCCAGCTTCTTATAGCTGTCAAAGCGGACGGGAGCAGAAGCACTTGGCATCCCAGAGGGGCCATCCTACTTCGTGTCTTAGAGGCCTGAGTAAGAGCCTCCTGGCAAGGGCTTGCACGGGGCAGTGAAATCCAAGGCTGAGCGGTACGAGGACGTCTGGACATTCATCATCCCGAGCACTGTGTGAAACAGGTTGTCGTGGCTAAGAGGTGAGCTTGCTTGAGCTTTCAAACAGCCGACGTTGAGCCTTTCACTCTTCGCAAGAGAATCGGACATCCAAAGCACCAATGGCACCTTGGTTTGCTCTTCAGGAGCCATCGCATAAGGCAGCCCATGCAGGTAGAGCCCACCCTCACCCAGTGATTCTCCGTGGTCAGAAACGTACAGGAGCCCAGTGTCGAATTTGGTGTTCGCTGCCAGGATGTCGATCAGCCCGGCTGTAACGTAGTCGGTGTAAAGGATCGAGTTATCGTAGGCATTGAGCACTTCCTGCTGCTTACATTTGTCGAGCTCGTTGGTCTCGCACACCGGCGCGAATTTCTTGAATTGCGCGGGGTAGCGCTTGTAGTAGGCCGGGCCATGGCTACCTTTGTAGTGGAGCACCAGGACAGCATCGCCTTCTTGACGCTTGATGAAGTCTTGCATCTCCGAGAGCAGCACCCCGTCCTTACACTCCTCGCTGGTGCAAAGTTGGGGATCCGCGTGAGAGGCAGCCTTGTGGTTGGGAACCCTGTCGCAGGCCCCTTTGCACCCCGAGTTGTTGTCAGTCCACATGACACTAATGCCTGCGCGTTGAAGCACGTCGAGCAGCCCTTCTCGGCTCTTGGCCAAGCCATCTTTGTACTCGGCCTTACCCACATCCAGGAACATGCATGGCAACGAAACTGCGGTGGCGGTGCCGCAGGAGCTGACGTTGGAGAAGCTGATGACGTTGCGTTTTTCCAGCTCCGGGTTCGTTTCACGGGTGTAGCCATTGAGGGAGAAGTTGGCGGAGCGGGCGGTCTCTCCTACAGCCAGTACCAGCAGCCTAGGTTTACGGGCCGCCCCCTGTCGATTAACTACCGCATCAGTTCCAATGGCCGTCAGCGTTTTAGGTGTGGCCAGCTGGCGCTTCAGGTAACCATGGCCAGCCGCAAACAAGTTGGTGGGTACCAGGATCAGTCGGATCTCCCGATTGTTGCGCAGCAAGGAGGCATATGACTGGTATTGACTCAGCACGATGCCAGACAAGGTCAACAGAGCGAGCGACAGAGCAATGACCCTGCTGACCAAAGCTCTGGCCCAAGGCTTGCGCCGGAGGGGAACCCGGGAGATCAGGTAGACGGGCAACACCCCAACCATTGCGACCCACAGACCGAGCTTCCAATTCAGCAGCTCGGTTGCCTCAGCGACGTCTGTCTCCACAACGTTGGTGAACATTGTGTAATCGATCACGATGCCATAGGCATTCATGAAGTAACTCGCAAAAGCCGCGCTGATCAGTACGAGACATAGAAAAGGTTTGGTCAGCCGCGCCCATGACAGCAAGCTCAGAACCGTAAACACCCATGCGAATACTATGACTGGGAGGCTAGCTGCTAGCAGCCAGTTCACTTCATCGGTTTTGAATACCAGCTTCCAGAGCACGCTCCAGAGCTCAGCATTCGCGAATAGCAGCAACCAAAGAGTTACCAGCCCAATGAGCAGATTAGTGCTGATGCCTTCCTGTCGGGCAGTGCGAATAGCAAAGATCCATTTACTTAACAGGGTGTGAACAATGGATTTTGAAGGTGTCATTATCAAACTCTGAGAGGCTGCTTATCCATGCGTTAGCTGTGGAGTTAGCGGGAGCTGCTTGGCAAACCATCGACAGATGCTGAGCGATTGCGCAATGTGCGGAGCGCCAGAGGCCTTAGGGCCTAGGCGTTGGAGACGCTTAGAATGTGTGAGGCATAGGGACAAAAGAGAAATAAATCTCGCTGAGCGCATTATTTCCGGCGCCTGATAACGACACGATGACCTCGTGATTACAATGCTGACAGAAATGCAATAACTGCTGTTTTAATTGCCATCGACCAGGCTATGATAAAAATTAGGGCGACACCATCTATTAAACGCAGAGCACCGCTCAGCTAGATAAATTTAATTTCACAAACAAAACGGCTTCGTTTTGACGTAGGCTAATTTTGAACTTTCACTTTAACTTACAAGTCTTTCTCGCGAGCAGAACATTCTTTTCAACTTTTGCTCGTTAATATGTCACCCATCAATGAGGGGCGAATACCATGAGCTTTTTCAAAAATATCCTGGGCGGGCACCATGGCCGTGGAAACCACGGTGGAGGCAAGCACCACAGCGGGGGACATGGGGCCGAGCAATACGATCGCCATGGCCGGCAGCAGGGCTGCGACGGCGGCAACCAGGTGTATGACGGCGGGCGCCATGCCACTCCAGCCCCCATTAAAGATCTGCAGGGCTGCAGGCAGTGCCGGACGGCCAACGATCCGTCAGCACGCTTTTGTCTAAACTGCGGAACACCACTATCGAGTGGTTGCACCGCCTGTGGCTCGTTGCTGAGCGCAGGAGCAAAATTCTGCAGTCAGTGTGGCCAAGCGACGCTCTAACGATAGGCAGACAGGAAGGCCAACGAGACCACAACCCTGCGCAAGGAGAAATACGTGGGTTCAAATCATGACCATGGCAGCGCTGCAGTACGCGAGGGGCATCAGAAGAAGCTAATCATGGCGCTCGCCTTGACTGGCAGCTTCATGATTGCAGAAGTGATCGGTGCGTGGATTACCGGCAGCCTGGCGCTGCTGTCTGACGCATCCCACATGTTCACAGATACTGCCGCCTTGGCGATCTCACTGATTGCACTTCAGATAGCCAAGCGCCCGGCGGATCAGAAAAGAACCTTCGGCTATGCGCGCCTGGAGATTCTGGCTTCGACGTTCAACGCCGTGCTGCTCTTCCTGGTGGCGATGTACATCTTGTACGAGGCCTACCAGCGCTTTTTCATGCCGGCGGAGATCGCTACCGGGGCGATGATGTGGATCGCAATCGCCGGCCTGATCATCAACCTAATCTCGATGCGCCTTCTGGCATCTGCGAGCAACGAGAGCCTTAACGTCAAAGGCGCCTACCTCGAAGTTTGGAGCGACATGCTCGGCTCGCTAGGCGTAATCATTGCAGCACTCATCATCCGCTTCACGGGCTGGACCTGGGTCGACACGATTGTCGCTGTGGCAATCGGACTTTGGGTACTGCCGCGGACGTGGCAGTTGCTTCGCGAAAGCCTGGGGATTCTCATGGAGGGTGTGCCGAGGGGGCTCGACGTTACGGCAATCGAGGCCACCATCCGCGGCGTAGATGGGGTCACGGACGTTCATGACTTGCACGTCTGGGCCGTCAGCAGTGGCAGCAACGTGATGACGTCGCACGTAGTGGTACGGGATTCTGCAGATGGGTATGCTGTGTTGGCGGCCGTCGTGGATGCTGTCAGCGATGGATTTGAAATCCATCACTGCACCATCCAGATCGAGCGGGCAGCTTTCCACGAGAGCGTTCCCTCGCCCTCGCACTGATCGATCGGTAAACACCATGCAGACACATCCCCTTCCTGGCTGAGGGGGATGTTGTAGAAGAAATGCGATGAGGGATGGCGTAAACGGCAGGAGCACTTCGAGAGGGGTTGGAGAATGGCTTCACCTCCCCCGTCCACAATCCCCAGAAGGTTCAGCGATGGCTTGGATCATCACGAAGTACCTACTCACTGCCGGAATAGTGATTCTCGTATCAGAGCTGGCGAAACGCAGTGACAAGCTGGGCGGCCTGGTCGCCGCCCTACCCCTGGTCACTGTCTTGACGCTGGTCTGGCTCTATTTGGAGAACCAGAGCATGGAGAAGATCTCCAATCATGCTTGGTACACGTTCTGGTACGTGCTTCCTACACTGCCGATGTTTATCGCGTTCCCGTTGCTGCTACCTAAGCTCGGCTTCTGGCCGACCCTTATCAGCAGCATCCTCATCACAATGGCCAGTTTCGGATGTTTCGCCGTACTGCTGCGCCGGTTCGGCATTGAGCTTCTATGATCCGGCGACCGCAGACATCATCTTGATGAGCCTTAACGGCTGTTAATACACTCGCCCTTCACCAGGTAGCGAACCATGTGCAGCTCGCCTTTCGAGTCTTCGTAGGTCATCATACTTCTTACATTACCGCAGTACCGCACGCTGGGTGATACATACACCAACTTACCAACGTCAAGGTCCATACCGTAGGCATAGTCTTCAAGTTGAGGCATGGGCTTTTTTACGCGCTGAGCATAATCCGCAGTAGCCTCTCTAGCAGAACGCTCAATGCGTTGGTTTATTTCCATACCGCTTTGTGCATTGGCTGTTAGTGATGTGAAGAGCATAAACACGGCGATCGCTGATACAGTAGTGTTCATAAGAAGTCCCTTAATAAAAAAGCGCCCGTAGGGGGGCGCTAAAATTCACCTACCAAAGGAGCGTATGGTTTACAGGTGAATGCATTGACGAGAACAACTGCCCGCTGCTCTTGCCAAGCTGCTTTGAAATGAGACAATTTCCAAAGCAGCGATGCCTCTTCCGCTGCCCTTAAACTAGCAAAGGAGGCTAACACCAAGATGATCGCGCAATTACAATTTGGACATGTAATAGATTGTAAGGTAATTATTCGGGAGACTACTGAGCCACCAAGTGAACTAATTCGCAGAAAGGCGTAGCAGTTCGCGGCCGTGCATGGGGACTGCCTGCGTGGCGCACTCGATGCAAGGCCAGCGCCAGTCTCTGCAAGCTGGCGACCGAAATACTGCCTGTCATGGCCGATTCCGCCTGTCAGGCGAAGCTGTCATACACCGTCGCAGACCCCAGAATCCGCTAAGCTCAGAGCTGGAGCCTGCATGACTGTCAGAAATCTTGCGGCTACATTACAAATTTGTAGGATTTCGCCGCGGCCAGCTTCTTCGCGTTAAGATTCAAGCGTCCTCAGGTGACCCGGCGTATGGACAGAGGTAGCGACTACCACATGCCATACCCTCAGCCTATCTTTCGAACAGCCTGCAACCATAATCTTGGCGGATTAGGCCAACTCCTTCCTCACACCTTGAGATAAGTTATGCGCGTTCTAGTTGTGGAAGACGAAATTAAAACTGCCGAATATCTTCAGCAGGGCCTATCCGAAAGCGGGTATGTCGTAGATATCGTGCACAACGGTGTAGATGCCCTGCACTTGTTCAACACTAATGTCTATTCGTTGGTCCTTCTGGACGTGAACCTCCCCGGTATCGACGGCTGGGACCTGCTGGAAACCATCCGTAAGACCAGCCGGGTCCGCATCATCATGCTGACCGCCCGCGGACGCATCAATGACAAGCTCAAGGGCTTGGACGGCGGCGCGGATGACTACCTTGTGAAGCCATTCGAATTCCCTGAACTGCTTGCTCGCATCCGTTCGCTGCAACGCCGTGGTGATGAGTTGGTCGAGAAGAGCTCGCTGAAAATTGCGGATCTGGAACTCGACTCCGTCCGCCATCGCGTCTTCCGCGGTGGCACACGCATCGATCTCACCACCAAGGAATTTGCGCTTCTGCACCTGCTCATGAGCCGAACGGGCGAAGCGCTGACTCGTTCCCAGATCATCTCGTTGGTCTGGGATATGAATTTCGATTGCGACACCAATGTCATCGATGTAGCCATCCGGCGCTTGCGCTCGAAGATCGATGACCCGTTTGAAACCAAGCTCATTCACACGCTTCGTGGCGTTGGGTACGTTTTTGAGGAACGCGCATGAGGCCATTCAGCCTGGCTGCAAAGCTGGGGTTAAAAGTTGGGTTGATGAGCGCAGCGTTGCTGCTTCTGTTCGCCACCTTTGGCTATCTGATGGTAGGTAAGGCTCTGGAAAGAAATGCCCGAGCGGACCTGGAAGTAAAGATGGCGGGGATGGCTCACAACCTGTCCACCATCCCGGATATCTCCGGCGTCAACGCAGATGCACATCAGCTTGTCGATTTGGTCATGGGCCACAACAACCTGTATGTGAGCATATTCGATACCTCACAGAATCAGACTCCTCTGCTCTCGATTGGCTCGAAACAGGTCAATCTGGAGGTGCACAAGTTTCAGCCGGCGGCCCAGCCTAAAGAGCATGAATGGCGTGATACGCAGGACCGTCCTCTGCTGAGTGCTTCTCGGATCATGCGCTTGGGCGATGGAACAGAGGTCAGCGTCTATATGACCATGGACCAGTCATCCAGTGAGGCACTGCTTGATGCGTTGCTGACTTGGGCCTTGATGATGTCCCCCGTCATCCTCGCACTGATCTTGGCCATTGGCTGGTGGACCGTGCGCAGAGGCCTGCTGCCGCTGACCAAATTCCTCAAGGTGGCGTCAAAGATCTCAACGGAGAGCCTCGACCATCGTCTTCCGACTGATGGGATGCCGGCAGAACTCAAGAAGCTCGCCGACGGCATCAACATCATGCTGGCTCGCCTGGATGATGGCGTTCAGCAGCTCTCGCAGTTCTCTGACGACCTTGCCCACGAACTTCGAGCACCGCTTTCCAACCTGATGGGCAAGGCCCAGGTTGCCTTGACCAGAGAAAGATCGCTTTCCGAGTACCGGGAGGTTCTAGAGTCGTGCACAGAAGAGTTGGACCGCATGAGCCGCATGGTTTCCGACATGCTGTTCTTGGCCCAGGTCAGTCACCCTGCGTCCATGGTGGAGTTCGAACCGGTGTCCCTGGTCGACGAGGTTCAGCGCGTATGCGACCTCTTCAGCATTTCGGCAGAGGAAGGCGAGATCCAGCTGCAGATTTCTGGGAGTGATGATGTGGTACGCGGGAACCGCCTGATGGTTCAACGGGCCGTCTCAAACCTCGTGTCGAACGCGATCCGCTACTGCCCTCGCGGCCGCACGGTCTACGTGAAGGTGCAGCATAGTGCGAGCGGTACGACCTTGAGTGTCGGCAACCCCGGCCGCGGTATTGCCAAGGAACACCATGCGCACTTATTTGAGCGGTTCTACCGTGTGGACAAGAGCCGAGCACGGAGCGAAGGCGGTACCGGTCTTGGCTTGGCCATTGTGCAGTCGATCATGAGCCTGCACCAAGGGTCGGCGAGCGTGGAGGTGACCGAAGAAAACTTCACCTGGTTCCACCTTCACTTTCCCGCAGCCCAGCAACTGCAGCCAGCAATGACCGCCGCTTAAACCGCGCAGACATGATTAGGCCCGTCCATCGACGGGCCTTTTTGTTTGCTCAATGCATCAGTGCCGGAGGACCACAGGGTCCATAGGCGACCGCAGAATCACCGACTTGATGATCTTCTGCTCGTCAGGATTGGCGTTCTTCCACAGGTGTGAGAAGTACTGAGCATTCACTTTCTCTTGAGCACTTACGCTGCCGGCGGCATCGATCAGGCGCATGGTCGAGTAGACACAGATCAGCGCCAGAATGAAGAACGACGTGGCGACCACCATCACATAACGCTTGGCCAGCACCGGTGCCCGCTTGAGCTCCTGGATAGAGGCGTCCGCCGCCTTTGTCGCTGCTGTAAGCTCCGAGATCAGTGGCTGGATGGCGGTGTCGACTCCGCGGCATGCAGCTGAATACGCTGATGCAGCGGCGCGCAAGGCAACCTCCTCCGCGTTCGACCAAGCCTTCTCCGCCTTTCGCACCTCCTCCTGAATCTGCCGGCCGACAGCGTCCACCTGCTCCACCAGTTCGTTCGACCTCTCCAGAACAGCGCTGGAGGTCCGCGTCTGCGAGGTCAGCTCATCGAGCTGGACAGTGAGTTTTTCAGTGCAGCGGCGAAAGTCACCGATAGCAACTGCCCAGGGCTCTATGTCATTCATGGCTATCTCCTAGGGCGGCCAACAACGCCGCGCTGAATTAACGCGCTAGATATCAAAATTGTAATTTAAGAGAAAATTCTTAGTCGCCCTCGACAGTGCCGAGATAGACATGATCCTTCCAGATTTGAGGATTTAACGCATCCTGCCTGCCGCCAAAATTACGGAATTGTAATTATTGACTCACCTTGTCGTTAGCTTCGCGTTCCTAAACTACAAACCAACAAAGGCCGCTAATCAGGCAGGCCTAGTATGAACCGAGGTTCACAATGAAATTTGTCAAATCTATCGCTATTGGCAGCCTGCTGCTGGGTCTCATGGGTACCGCTTACGCTGAAGGTGGCTTCGAGCGAGCGAAACAGTTCAATGAAAACTTCCGAACCGAACAGGCTCGCCTATGGAGCGATGACTCTTCGGACCAGAACAAACAACAAGTCGCTCAAGAGCAAAAGAAAGAAAGCAAGGATGGTAAGGAACAAGCCGACAATTAATCGGCGGTTAAATAGGACTTCAAATGACGAAAGAAATCGACAAAAAAGCCAGGATAAAACCTGGCTTTTTTGTGCTTGGAATTTAGCCTTCGTTCTTGCGAGGCGTTTCCGCATTGCTTTCTCCAGCCAGACCCTCGGCACCTTGTACGGTACGTTTCCAATGGCACAGCATGAGCTGGCTGGCGTTCGCTTCGGTGATCGCTGTACATGCTAGATCAGCGGGCAGACCATCCTTGCTGTCTCGCAAGCGCCTGGACAGATAGAACGAGCCATCCTGCGGCCACTTGGCAGGATCCTTGATGTTCTCGGACTTTCCGCTGCTGTAAAACTCCGACGAGTATGAGCGGCGGCCAGGATAGATCAGGGGAGCGGAATGAGCAGACTGCACATTGAGCCAGGCTTGAACCACATCTCGCTGATTCTGAGGTCGCTCCTCAAGTACCCCGGCGTAGATGATGCCCGCACCGATGATTGGTAACACCAATGCACTCGCCGCGGCAGCCCATGTAGTCTTCGGGCCAACATCGCTGATCCGTCCGGATAGCAGCAATGCCCAGGCTGGCAGCGCAGGTAGCAGGTAGGTCCACAGAATGTTGCCTGCAAATGTGAAGAAGACCGGTGTCGCCAAGGCCCACAGCCAGAGGTAAGCCTCGAAGCGCTGCATTGATTCACGCTTGCGGATCAGTAATGGTAAGAAAAAGGCCCACGGCAGTAGCGACAGTCCGAGCTGGATCCAGATGGTGCCATATGGCTTGGCATGAGCACTGCCGTATAGGTCGCCCGCCCAGTTACTGACGACGTAGCGGCTCCAGTGCTCACCAACGAAGAAGTACTCCATGAAGCCGGGCGTTTTCATCTCGGCCGCGACATACCAAGGCACGGATATACCGAACATGAGTACAAGGCCGCTGATCCAGGGAAGCCTCAGTACCCGTCCCCATTCCTTGTAGATAACGAACCAGGCGAATGCCGGCGCCCCCATAAGCACTAGGGTCAGAGGGCCTTTGGCAAGCAAGCCCAGCCCGAGACCTGCGAACATCAGGTAGGCATCCGCCTTGCTGGCGCACTTCATCCAACGCCAGAAACCGTAGCTGGCCAGCAGAATCGAGAACGACAAAACAGGGTCGGTCAGCACGACACCGCTGGAGACTAGGCCAAGGGTGGTGCTGGAAAAGATAATGGCGGCCCAGATGCCGGCGTTACGGGAAATCTGCTGCGTGCCGAGTTTGATGATGATGAAACAGCTTGCCAGGTGCAGCAGCCACGCCGGGAAACGCGCAGCGAACTCGTTAACGCCGAAGACCGTCATGCTTGCGGCCTGGGTCCAGAAGGACAACGGTGGCTTGCCCCAGAACGGTACCCCGTAGTCGAACATGGGCGTGATCCAGTCATTCAACTCGACCATCTTGCGAGCCATTTCAGCGTAGCGAGCCTCCGATGTGTCCATCAGTGGATAGATGCCCAGCCCCACCAAACGCAAGAGCAAAATCGAACCCAGGATCCACCACAGCGTCCGCTCGTTTTTCAGGCTCAGCATTTCTTACCCTCGATCGAGGCCATCGAAGGGTGGAGTGACACGGGATCCGCCTTGCTGCTGTGCTTCAGGAAATAGAGAGGCCGGCGCTTCACTTCCGCGAGTGTCACGCCCAGGTACTCCCCCACCATGGCGACACCGACGCACATGAATGAAGCCATTCCGACGATCAGGTGATGGATGTCGAAACTTCCTGCCACAAGCGACGCAAGCATGTAGCAGATGCTGGAGACGAAAAGACCGAAACTGATGAGGCTGAAAATGCGCAGCGGTTTGCGAGAGAAGCTGACGATGCTTTCGATGGCCAGATTGAACAGGCCAGCTGCATTCCACTTGGTGCTGCCGGCATGGCGAACGGTGCGATTGTAGGGCAGCTCGATGGTACGGAAGCCTACCCAGCCGATCATGCCTTTGAGAATCCTGGAGCGTTCGTCCAGCGCCCGCAGTGCTGCCAGCGGCGCAGGCCCAATCAATCGGAAATCGCTGACATCGGCCGGCATGTCCACCTTCTCCACCAGGCGCTGCATGACCCAGTAGTAAGCCCGGGCACTCATGCGCTTAAACCACGAATCACCGACTCTCAGGTTGCGTTGCATGTTCACCACGTCGTAACCGCGTTGCCAGTGGTCCACCATGGCCGAGATGAGCTCTGGTGGGTCCTGCAGGTCGACATCGATGAAGATCAGCGCACTGCCACGGGCATGGTCTATCCCGGCGCTGAGTGCAGCCTCTTTGCCGAAGTTGCGACTCAGGGACAGACAACGTACAGATGACCCATCCTGATAGTGGCGAAGAATGTCGGCCGTTCGGTCGTTACTGCCATCGTCGATATAGAGGATTTCGCAGGAGACGGGTAAGCGCTTCACGACGCGGGTGATCCGCTGGTGGAACTCGGGGATGGTTTCCTCTTCCTGGAAGCAAGGGACGACGATGGTTAACAAGGGATCAGGGCGCTCGGGAAAGCGATGTAATGTCTGCATGATTGAATGTCCAAAAACGATGTGCAATGAATCCAAGTGCAGTGAGGCTTAAGGTCACTACAAGTTGGGAGATGAGCGGTGACAGATTCGACTTGATGAGGAACCACATACCCACGCCATTGCCGAAGTTTGTGGCTAACGCGACCAGTGCAAACCTGACAGGCTGAAACTTACGAGAGCCATCTGACACAAAGCAGAGCGCCCTATTTCCAATAAAGCTTGCGATAGCGCCAACCATGCCTCCACAGATACTGGCTAGCAATGGAGTAGATAATTCTGTCGTAACCAGCACTAGGAACACCGCATAATGGATTCCCGTTGCTATGAAGCCGATCCCCAGATAACGAATCAGTAAGGTAGTAAGAGGTAGGGTTTGATTTTCCATGCCCAAAGCCTATGGAGGCAAAGGTGAAAAAAAAGTGAACCAAATGTAAATGCGTAATTGGCTAAATTTAGATCTGCCAAGTAATGAAATTGGCGCGCTAGGCTAGCACGCTACAATATCAGCAAGATTGCTCGAAAATTACGCTTTCGAAATAAAACCTTCCGATAACGCATGCATGACCTGCGGATTACAATGCTGACAAGATAAGGAAATGCTGGGTGGCATTGAGATAGATTCCCCGAATTAAGGGGGACCCAATGGTTACACAAAATGAAACATTTACAAGCAGCGTTGTTCCTTACAGTCCTGACATATTGGATGATCTGCCAATTGATGATCAGCTGGCCGTAGAGTTTTTCGCAACAGCACGTTGTGCCAGTTTCAAACAGGCTGCCCGGGGGCTCAATGTGCCAGTGGTAGGCCTTCGGAAACGCTTGGAGAAACTGGAAGAGCACATTGGTGCTCCCGTGTTTGTATACAAACACAACAAGCTTGCCCTGACCCGCACTGGCGAGAGGGTCAGCCATTACCTGTGCCAGCTCTTCGGCCCAGACGGCCTTGGCAAGTCCGGTGAAAAGGAAGTCCCCAGGCTTACCATCGCGATCACGGAGCCAGTGTTGAGCGACATCGTAAACCGCGATCTAGTCGCCTACGTGCGCGATCATGCCGAAATGCAGCTTGAAATCCATTCAGAGTGCACAACGCAGATGCTCTCTGAGTGTGAAGTCGATGTGGGTATCGCTTTCGTGAGCCCAGATGATGAGGGCGCGTTTGATCGCCATCCTACGTATAGGTTTGAACGGCTTGGCCGGATTGGGCACTCGCTGTTCATTTCCAGCCGCTACTCAAGAAGCGTCACCCTTCCAGTGCAGAGCCTGGATTTGCACAACTTCATGCTCGTTATCCCTTGGGATGAAGAGATTTTGGCGGGCTCACGAAAGTGGGCATCGATAATGGCTGAGCATCAGGGCGGTACCACTCGGGTAAAGAACTATAACTTATCCCGTGGCCTTGTCGTAGGAGGCGCGTGTATCGGTGTGCTGCCCGACTATAGTCGAAAGATGGAGAGGAATATTCTGCCGGTGCCGGGTTTTTTGGACGATCTGGAGGAGAAAGATGTCTATCTTGTTATCAAAACCAAGCTTGCCCGCAACCCGCACGTTCTGGAAATCCGTAGATTGATCAAGAAGAGCTTCTTTGATAAGAAGGACTGGCTTGTTCGGTAACAGTTTTGTTAGGTTTCAAACTCTCCTGTTAACACTACAGAAACACAACTGTCATATTCGCTTGCAATCTAGTCAGAGTGCTTAGAACAAAGGCATCTTGTTACAGCAGGTGACAACCGTGGCCTGCTCCCATCTGCAAGATAAATTTAGGCCGACGAAGGGCGAAATACAACGTCGGTAGCTAAGCACTTAACATACGAGAGGCAAGCAATGATCCGTTCTTCGAACATGCGGGAAAAGCTGTTGGCTGCCGCAATAATAGGCACATTTTCCTCGCAAGCATTCTCCGGAACAGTAACCACTGACGGAGCTGACATCGTTCTGAAGACCAAGGGCGGTCTTGAAGTATCGACTTCTGACAAGGAATTCAGTTTCAAACTGGGCGGTCGCGTTCAGGCCGACTACGGCCGTTTCGATGGTGTCTTCACCAAGAATGGCGATACCGCTGACGCCGGCTACTTCCGTCGCGCCTACCTTGAGCTCGGCGGCGTTCTGTACCGCGACTGGAAGTATCAGCTCAACTACGACCTTTCCCGCAACACGGGCAACGACTCCGACGGTTACTTCGACGAGGCCAGCCTGACCTACACCGGTTTCAAGCCCGTCCAACTGCGATTCGGTCGTTTCTACACCGACTTCGGTCTTGAGAAAGCCACCAGTTCGAAGTGGACCACTGCCATGGAGCGGAACCTCTCGTACGACCTGGCGGACTGGATCAACGACAACGCCGGCATGGGTGTTCAAGCCACCAGCACCATCGCTGACATGGCTTATGTCTCCGGTAGCGTTTTCAGCGAAACCAACAACAACTCGGATGGCGACAGCACCAAGCGCTACAACGCACGTGCCGTGTTCGCACCGCTGCACAGTGATGGCAACGTCCTGCACGTCGGTGCTCAGTACGCTTACCGCGACCTCAAAAACAGTGCGGTCGATACCCGGATTCGTTCGCGTCTTGGCGTTCGCGGTGTAGATACCAATGGCGGCGGCGATGCCGGCACCAACGGCAACCGCATGCTGTTTGGCGGTGCCGCCGCACAAGATGGCCTGTGGAAGGACGATTCGGTCTGGGGTCTCGAAGGTGCCTGGGCCACCGGCCCGTTCTCGGTGCAAGCGGAATACCTTCGCCGCAAGCTGAAAGCTGACCAGGCCAACAGCGACATGAAGGCCTCTGGTTACTACGCCCAGATGGCTTACACCCTGACCGGCGAGCCGCGTATCTACAAGCTCGACGGTGCCAAGTTCGACACTATCAAACCAGAGAACAAGGAACTGGGGGCCTGGGAAGTTTTCTACCGCTTTGACGATATCAAGGTCGAAGACGGCAACCTGGTCACCGCAGCGGATCAATCGAACGAGCGCAAGGCCAAGAGCCACACTGTGGGTGTGAACTGGTATGTCAACGAGGCAGTGAAACTCAGTGCCAACTACATCAACGTGCGTACTGACAATAACGAGAACACCGTGGGCGACGACAGCGGCAATGCAATCGTGACCCGCCTGCAATACGTCTTCTGATCCCTCTCATCAGTCTGACGTGAGAAAGCCGGAAGCGCTCAATGTGCTTCCGGCTTCCCTGTTTCTGACGTGATCGAGCTTGGAGCGTCCTCCTCCTACCTGCTCTCGCTCACCTGATGACCTCTCTTGCCAAAACTCGGCGAATCTGGTGTGATTGCCGCGTCGGGTTTTGCATGGTGGCCGTGCAAGCAAACCAAACCTGACTCCTACTCATGATTGAACCTGATTCGACGTCCAGCTTCGCGTCTAACGGCCCTACAAGCGCAGCTACCCCAACGTCGCTCATTAGGGGATAGTCATGTCTGCCAAAAAGCTGCTTCAACCTCTCGCTGCTCAGCTGCACGCCTCATTCTCGGCTTCCGGTCGCCCGTACGCTCACCAGCACATTCACCAGTTGCTCCACGCTGCCATTGGCTCCGTCTCCCCAGAAGTTGACTCCCAAGACAATCTGCCAATCCAGGTATGCCGTGACAGCGACAGGCAGTACAACCTCTACGAGACGATTGAGCGGGCGAAAAAGTGCTTGGGATTGACCGATCTTCAAGCAGTCGGCGTGGCTGAAGAAGTCATCGAAGTACTACGAGCTGCAGGGATAGGCGTGAACCAGGTTCGCCTGCTCCTCGACCCCTCCTTCACCTCGAAGACTCGTAAAAAGGCATTCAAAGCCCTTTGCAAGAATCTGGATCTGAACGAGCTCGGCGATCGATTCGTCCCGAAAACGGCGACGCTGGCCATTGCGGCGGGTATGGCACCGCCTCCGAAAATCACGTGGAAAGATCGCTTCGCACTGGCTGCAGATTTCCCTATACGGGGACAGAGCCAGCTCGTCGAAATGGTGACTCGAAGCGAGTGCTATCTGTGGGTATTTCCGCCGACTGATCATCAAGCTACGGCTTCGGCGAGTCACGACCGCTATTTCGGTGAACAGACCCATCCGAGCGCTGAGATGGGCATGGGGTTCACTATCATCGATTCCGGATCGACCCGCCCTAAATTTCCGATGCTCTCCAAACAGCCGGAAGAGACCTTCATCCAGTATTCACTTTCGGCGCCGATGTGGTTCTGGCGCGCACAAAGTAACACCTGGCGGCTGGGAAACATCCTGCGCTCCAAGATCCTTGACGGGGCTCCTTGGCATAACGAGCCCTTGAGCGATGTGCTGCCAGGTGGTCTGAAGTCTCTGCCGCGGATTTATGGGTGCACCACCTGCCAAACGCTGTTCGTCGAGAAACACAGCGGCTATCCGGATGTACCCACTCAGTGCCAATGCGGTGAGGCGAGCAGCACGCGTGACCAAAACGAGTCACCTGCTCTCAATAGCTGATTTTCCTTACGGTGGCGGGCTATGCCCCCCGTTAGGGATTGGCTATGGGAGCGGGATTCGCTCACCCCAAACCTGAAGGCGCCGCCATCTAACCGAGCGATATGAGCTGAATGCTCGCGGAGTAGATATGCAGAACAGTACCAACAAACAAGACACCCTGGCGGCGATCAATGCACTTGTGGAGATTGCGTATGATCAGGGATTTGCGAACGGACAAGGGGTCGGCAATCAAGTCGGTTTCGTAGCCGGTGTCATGAGTCTCAAAGCTGCGTTGGCCTGCGGCTTAAGGCACGGCTCACCTGAGTGTGGGAAGGCCCTTGAAAGCCTCAAGCGCATCGGGATCGACGAGTGAGAAAAGTACGGGTCGTGCGCTGATCGCGCACGACCCGTACTTCTACTTCAAGTCATTTCCCTGCTTAGCTTCATGATTGAAGCTCAGGGATCAGGAGCTTCTGCGGTAGGCCAACAACCGCAAGGCGTTGAAGACGACCAGCAGTGTGGAGCCCTCATGGATCGCAACGGCGGCACCAATGCTCAAGCCCATGATGGTAGACGGAACCAAGATGGCCACAATCCCCAAGCTGACGAACAGGTTCTGGCGGATGATCGATCGCGTGTGACGGCTCAGCCCCACCGCAAATGGGAGTTGCCTGATGTCGTCAGCCATAAGCGCGATATCAGCCGTTTCCAGGGCGACATCAGATCCGGCAGCCCCCATTGCGATGCCAACGCTCGAATTGGCCATGGCAGGGGCATCATTCACGCCGTCACCCACCATGGCCACCCTGGCGCTGAGGCGCAGGTTCTTGATGGCCTTGACCTTGTCTTCCGGCATTAGGTCTCCCCACGCCTCATCTAAGCCAACTTGTTTGGCTACCGCCTCTGCAACGCGGTTGTGGTCCCCAGAAATCATGACCATGCGGTCGATGCCCATCTCTCTGAGTTTCTGGAGTGCCTCTTTGGCACCCTCTCGGGGTGTGTCCAATAGCCCGATAGCGCCCAGATCCTTGTCAGCGCGACGTACCACCATGGTTGTGCGGCCCGACTGACGCAGACGCTCCGCAGCCTCCAAGGCTGCCTTGCTCAGTGCGGGAATACCATTGGTACCGAACATCTCGACCTTGCCAATCCAGACGAACTGCCCATCAAGCTCGGCACGTACGCCGCGGCCAATCATGTTGCTCATGTTCTTGGCTTGCAATCGGCGCCGTGTGCCAATCATCTCTTCACCGTCACGCACAATTGCCGCAGCCAGCGGATGGTCGCTCATCGACTCCACAGCGATGGCGACGTTTAGTAGATCCTCGATCTGCGTGCCGCCTACCGGTATTACATCGGTGATGCGTGGGCGCCCTTCGGTCAGGGTACCGGTCTTGTCGAATGCCATGGCATTCAAGGAGCCGAGCTCTTCAAGCGGTGCACCGCCCTTGATCAGCACGCCACCTCGGGCTGCCCTGGCGATGCCAGATAGAATGGCGCTTGGTGTTGCGATCGCCAGCGCGCAGGGGCTGGCTGCAACCAGTACGGCCATCGCCCGGTAGAACGAGTCACGGAACGGCTCATCAAGGAAAATGCCGGCAAATAGCAGCCCGACTACCAGCAGCAAAACCAACGGGACGAATATGCGTTGGAAGCGGTCCGTGAATCGCTGGGTCGGTGACTTCCTGACTTCGGCTTCACTGACCATCTTGATGACCCGCGCCAGGGTACTTTCCGTAGAGCGCCGTGTTACCTCAACCTCGATGAGCGTTTCGCCATTGATGGTACCGGCGAAGACTTTCGAGGCTGCATCCACTGCATCTGGCTTGCTGCGTGCGAGTTCGGCATCAGGGACAGGTTGCTTGTCCACGGGGACGCTCTCACCGGTTACTGGCGCCTGGTTGATACTTGAGGAGCCCACTACAACAAAACCATCGGCCGGTAGGCGGTCATTGGGGCGCACGATGACAACGTCACCGGGAACCAGCAGCTCCACAGGCATTTCCAACGTGCCATTTGCTCTGCGTACGATCGCGGTGGCTGGTGCGAGCTTGGACAGTGCCTCAATCGCTTTCTTGGCCCGCCCCATCGCGTAGCTTTCAAGGGAATGCCCCAGACTGAACAGGAACAGCAGCAGAGCCCCCTCCGCCCAGGCGCCAATGCTCGCGGCACCGGCTGCGGCGAGAAGCATCAGCGAATCGATCTCGAAGCGTTTCTGGCGGATGTTGCTGATCGCTTCCTTGGTGGTGAACCATCCACCGAACACATAGGCCGACACGTACAGAATCAGGGGCAGTCGATCAATCAGGTCAAGTTGTCCTGCGAGAGCTCCGGCACCCAGGAGGGCACCACAGATCAGCGCGAAAATCAGCTCCGTGTTCATGCCAAAAATGCCGCCATGCTCATGGCTATGACCTTCATGCCCAGCTTGGTCATCAGGGCGTTCAAGCAAACTCTTCATAACTCGTCCCTTCTGGGGTCAAGGCTTCCAATTGCCCTCTGCAGTTGGGAGCCGTCGCGGTTGGTTAGCTAAGACCTATTGCACGGTTTGCCCCGGCCCAGGCGTTAACATGTCAAAACCATGGGGCATCGGGCGTAATAAAAAATGCCAGGCACTGCCTGGCATTTATGAATTCTCTAATTGTTCTGTTCAAATCGTTTACTACTTGTTGTTGATGCATTGCGAATACATCGAGTAACGAACAGTCTTGAGCGTGCCCTGGGAGTCCTCGAAGGTCATCAACCGTGGGTAGACCTGGCAGGTACGTGGGTCCTGCGACTGACGTACGAACTTAGCAACGTCTATCTTCATGCCATATTTGTAATCCTGAATCTCTGGCATTGGCTTGCCATTTTTCTCCGCGTACTTGGCCACTGCGGTCTGGTGCTCCTTGGTGTATTGCAGCTGCTTGCTCTCGGAAAAAGTGTTGGCCTGCGAAGCCACCGAGAAAACAACAAGTGCAGCAGCGATAATTAGCTTTTTCATAAAACCCTCTCAATTTCAAAACTTCTCGGGCGTAACCTTAGCAATGCATAGGCATCACCGGCATGACGAGAAACTTACAATTTTGAAAGGTAAGTGCATCTACTTCACTTTAAACAAAAAAACCCACAACACGTGTTGTGGGCTTCTCTTTAGCGGAGCCTGTTAGCTAACCACTTCGGCCTCGTCGCCGTCTTCATCCTTGCGGTGTGCCCAGTAATACAGGGCAGGCAGTACCAACAAGGTCAATGCGGTGGAGGACAGGATCCCGCCAATCACCACCGTCGCCAGTGGCCGCTGAACTTCTGCACCGGTACCGGTGGCCAAAGCCATCGGGATGAAGCCCAGGGAAGCTACCAAGGCAGTCATCAGAACAGGTCGCAGACGGGTTAATGCACCTTCATCGACTGCCTGCCTGAGCGTTCGCCCTTCCTCCCTTAGCCCGCGGATGAAGGCAATCATCACCAGGCCGTTCAGTACTGCAACGCCGGACAGTGCAATGAAGCCGACACCTGCCGAGATCGACAGTGGGATGTCCCGCAACCACAACGCCACAACACCACCGGTGAGTGCGAATGGAATACCGGTGAAGACCAGCATGCCGTCCTTCAGGTTGTTGAACATCAGGAACAACAAGGTCATGACCAGCAGCAAGGCGACTGGAACAACGATCTGCAGCCGTTTGGCAGCCGACTGCAGCTGCTCGAACTGGCCACCCCAAGTCGTCCAGTAGCCCGCAGGGATTTGCACCTTCTGATCCAGCGAAGCGGTCGCCTCCTCAACGAAGGATCCCAGGTCACGGCCTCGAACGTTGGCACTGACGATTACCAGACGCTTGCCGTTCTCGCGGCTGATTTGGTTCGGGCCCAGTTGCAGGTCCAGATTAGCGACCTGCGACAGCGGGATGAAACCGATCTGGTTGGCACCCTGAGCCGCATTGGCAGGCACCGGAATCAGCAAACTGGACATCCCCGCTACGTCGGTGCGAACGGTCTCAGGCAGGCGCACTACCATGTCGAACCGACGGTCGCCCTCATACAGCGTGCCGGCCTGGCGACCACCCACGGCGATAGCGATCGAGTTCTGAACATCCGCGATGTTCAGGCCGTAGCGTGCTGCTTTCTCGCGGTCGATGTTGATTGTCAGCACCGGCAGGCCGGATGTCTGCTCAACTTTCACTTCCGACGAGCCCGGTACCGCTTTGAGCGCTGCCGCGATCTTGTTGGCGGTGTTGTTGAGCACGTCCATGTCATCGCCGAAGACCTTCACAGCGACATCACTACGCACGCCCGAAATCAGCTCGTTGAAACGCAGTTGGATTGGCTGCGACAACTCGTAGTTGCTTCCTGGAACACCCGCTGCGGCCTTCTGCACCTCAGCAATCAGCTCATCGCGAGGCTTCTTGGGGTTAGGCCACTGATCCTGAGGCTTGAGCATGATGTAGGCGTCGGAGGCGTTCGGTGGCATCGGGTCAGATGCAATTTCCGCGGTACCCGAGCGTGCGAACATCCGCTCGACTTCAGGCACCTGCGCTATTACCGCTTTCTCCAGACGCTGCTGCATCTCGACGGACTGAGTGAGGCTCGTTCCAGGCACACGCATGGCCTGCATCGCAAAGTCACCCTCACTGAGGCTTGGGATGAACTCGCTACCCATACGACTTGCCAGCACACCACTGAGCACGACCAAGGCTACTGCGGCCGAGAAAGCGATGTTCCGATGTCCCAGCACCCATTGCAGAACCGGCTCATAGCGCAGTCGAGCTGTGCGCATGACCACGCCTTCCTCTTCCTTCACCTTGCCAGTGACGAACATGGCAATAGCTGCAGGAACAAAGGTAACGGACAGGATCATTGCGCCCAGCAGAGCCATCACAACGGTGAACGCCATAGGGTGGAACATTTTGCCTTCGACGCCGGTGAGGGCGAAGATCGGCAGGTACACCACCATGATGATCAGCTGACCGAAGATCAGCGGCCGGCGAGCTTCTCGCGCCGCGGCAAAGACCTCGTGGAAGCGTTCGGTTTTGGTGAGCATGCGGCCATGCTTATGCTGCGCATGAGCCAGTCGACGGATCGCGTTTTCTACAATAACCACGGCACCGTCGACGATGATGCCGAAGTCGAGTGCCCCCAAACTCATTAAGTTGGCACTGACCTTGTTGTTGAACATGCCTGTGAAGGTGAAAAGCATGGACAGCGGAATCACCATCGCGGTGATCAGGGCTGCACGGATGTTGCCGAGGAACAGGAACAGAATCGCGATTACCAAGATCGCGCCTTCTACCAGGTTCTTCTTCACCGTCGCGATGGCTTTTTCAACCAGGTTGGTACGGTCGTAAACGGTCACAGCCACCACGCCCTTTGGCAGGGTGCGGTTGATGTCCGCCAGTTTGGCGGCGACAGCTTGAGACACAGTACGGCTGTTTTCACCAATCAGCATGAACACGGTACCGAGCACGACTTCGCGGCCGTTCTCAGTAGCAGCACCTGTGCGGAGTTCTTTACCGATGCTGACGTCAGCAACGCTGCTGATGCGAATCGGTGCACCATCCACGCTGGTGATCACGATGTTGGCGATGTCTTCGATGTTGCCTACCTGGCCGGGCGCACGGATGAGCAACTGCTCACCATTACGTTCGATGTAGCCGGCGCCGACGTTGGCATTGTTACTTTCCAACGCTGCGACCAGGTCATTGAGGGTAAGCTTGTAGGTAGCCAGGCGCTTAGGATCTGGCGCAACCAGGAACTGCTTGGCATAGCCGCCGATGGTATTGATCTCGGCTACACCCGGGACGTTGCGCAGCTGAGGCTTGATGATCCAGTCTTGGATCACGCGCAGGTCGGTCGGGGTGTAAGGCGTACCGTCCTCTTTGACCGCGCCATCTTCGGCTTCAACGGTCCACAGGAAGATCTCGCCGAGGCCGGTAGATACCGGGCCCATAACGGCCTCTACGCCTTCTGGCAGCTGTTCCTTCGCAACCTGCAGCCGCTCGTTGATCAACTGGCGGGCAAAGAAGATGTCAGTGCCATCCTTGAAGATCACGGTGACCTGAGACAAGCCAGAGCGAGACAGGGAACGGGTCTGCTGAAGGCCCGGGAGACCGGCCATGGCCGTTTCAACTGGAAACGTGATCCGTTGTTCGGTTTCCAAAGGCGAATAACCAGGCGCTGCAGTGTTGATCTGCACCTGGACGTTGGTGATATCGGGTACCGCATCGATGGGCAGCTTTTGATAGCTGTAGATACCGATACCCGCCATGATCAGAACAGCGATCATTACTACGATGCGCTGCTCGATGGCGAATCTGATGATACGTTCAAACATGAGAAATCATCCTGTCAGTTCGCATCAGTGACCGTGTTCGGCAGAAGCTTTGCCGAGCTCGGACTTGAGTGTGAAGCTGCCACTGGTTGCTACCTGGGCGCCGGCTTCAATACCGTCGATGACTTCCACGTACCCATTGTCGCGACGACCCAGTTTTACCGGGCGGGTGTCAAACCCATCTGGGGTGCGTACGAATACCGAGGGTTTGTCTTCAACGGTCTGGACTGCGTGCTCAGGGACCGCTACGGCAACTCGATCAGTCTGGGAAGTGACCGCAATGTTCACGAACAGGCCTGGACGCCAGGCACCGTTGGGGTTGGTCAAGGTGACGCGGACAGTGGCTGCGCGGTTTTGCTCGCCCAGCAGGCTCCCGACATAACCCACCTTCCCTTCGACCTCGACATTCATGTCAGGCGAAGAGACTTTCACCGCACGACCAGTCGTGACCTTGCCAAGATCTGTAGGCGGGACGGCGAAGGTTGCCCAGACCTGATTCAGGTCAGAAAGGATGAAGGCGTTGGTCGCCTCGCTGACGACTTCGCCAACGGTCAGGTGTTTCTCCACCACCACGGCGTCGAAAGGAGCTCGGAGTTCGTAACGATTACCGCCAACGGAGTTAACCGAAGCACCGATCGCACCGACCTTCTGCTTGGCGTTGGCCAAGGAGATCTCCGCTTCTTGCAGCGCTTGGCGTGCTTGGAGGTAGTCTTGCTCCGCGGAAATCTTGTCCTGCCACAGCTGCTTCTCACGCTCGAAGGTCACTCGCGCCAGTTCGACGCGACGCTGTGCGGCCTGTTGTTCGCTGCGCAGGTCAGAGATCTGCTGGCTCGCGATTACAGCGAGGACCTGACCCTTTTTGACCGTCTCACCCAGGTCGGCTTGGACAGTCTCTACAACGCCAGGAACACGAGGAACCACGTGGGCGGTCCGGTCTTCATCGAAGCGAATTTCGCCCGGGAAGCTCACGACTGTACCCAAGTCACGCGGCGCTGCAGCTTCCAGGGCAACGCCGGCAGCCTTGATCTGCTCAGCGCTAAGCGTCAGCTTGCCCTCTTCTTCACCGCCCTCTTCGCTGTGGCCTTCTTCACCATGGCCCTCATCACCCTCCTCTTTGGCGGCAGATGCGGCTTTCTTTTCGTCGCCATGGCCATCGTTAGCGCCATGCTCGGCGGTACTAGCGGCCTGCTGTCCAGAACTGTTGTTCCAGGCAAGGCTGCCAAATCCGAGGGCTGCCACAGCGGCTACCGCGAGGGCGATCTTGCGTTTGTTATCCATTGCTACTCCTGCTGATCGTAGGCACCGGCTTGTTCAAGGCTGTGTGCCGAAGAAAATGTTTGGCCCGTTCAGCGAGCGCCGGCAGTTGAGCCGACTTCGCCATAAACCCTTTCCACCTGCGCACGCGCATTGGTCGCCGCTGCCAACGATTCGAGATATTGGCCACGAGCGACGATCAAGGTGCGCTGGGCATCCAGCACTTCGATGAAGCCGAATTTGCCCATCTCGAAGCCGCGGGTTGCGGTATCTACGGCTTGTTGGGCTGACGGCAGAATGGTCTTGTCGTAGGACTCGACCTCCTGCATGGCGGTGGACCACTGGTTCAACGCGGTTTGGGTTTCGGTGCGCAGCCGCAGCTCCACAGCATTGCGCTGGTCTCGGGCCTGATCTGCACGACGAGAAGCGGAAAGAATGTTGCCCTGGTTGCGATCAAACAGCGGCAAAGGCATAGAGACGCCCACAGTGTTGACACGCTCGCGCACAGAGCGGTCGTACTGGCTACCTACGCTGACGGTAAGGTTCGGGATACGCTGAGCTTTCTCTGAACCGAGCGAGGCATCGCTCTTGTCGATCTGTACCACGGCCTGGCGCATTTCTGCGGTCTGATCGAGCTTCGCCAGCAGCTCTTCAGTCCGCGGTGGCAGTCCCGGGGAGAGGGTTGGCGATTCGAGTCGATCAAAGACGGTGACCGAGCTCCCGGTAATTTGAGCGAGTTGCTGGTAAGCGGTCGTCTTTTCGGTTTCGGCACGTCGAACTTGCAGCTTTGCTTCGGCCAGTTGTACTTGGGCGCGGGTGGCCTCTACTGGAGACGATTTACCTGCGCGAACACGACCATCGACGATGCGGAGACCGCGCTCAGTCAGTTCGAGAGATTGCTTGGCCAGGTCAAGGCCTGTCTGGGCCCGCAATGCGGCGTAGAAGGCCTGTACGACGTCTGCCCGCAGACCGTTCACGCGACGGTCCAACTCCAGCTGTGCGGCGGTCTGCCCGTAAGTGGCGACGTCAACACGAGCTCCCCGCTTACCACCCAGCTCCAGGGTTTGGCTAAGCGACACGGTCGTCGTGCTGGTGTTACGACGGGTGTCTTCCACGTCGTACGAAATAGTGGGGTTGGGGATAAGCCCGGCCTGCTTGCGAGCACCATCAGCGATGCCAATCTCTTGCCGGGCCGCGGCCAGGTCAGGGTTGGCATCCATGGCCGTCGAAAGCGCCTGGGGCAAGCTGATGCTTTGAGCAAGAGCTGCAGGTGCCATCAATCCAGAGATGACTGCACAGAGTGCAGCGATCTTCCAGGGCGAGACGGAGGTCTTGGATAAGACATTGCGGTTATACCGGGGCACTTTGATGGTCCTCGTGCACAAACTTCGATAAAGCTTGGCGAGAACGCCGAAACAGCTGCCAAGCCCCACTTGATTAGGTGATGGCACTCTAATGAGCGGTAGCTATCAGAGGGGTGGCTAGAAAATTACAATTTCGTAAGAAAGTCCTGTAATGCCCGAAAATACTGGGAAACCAAACCCGGCACTAGGATTTCGTTACAAGCAACGGAGATGGCAAACACGCGGTGCGAAGGCGCCGAATAACAGGCAGATGACGAAATTGTAATTGTCCTATCACCCTCCCGTTATCTTCGGCCTGCAAATATGAGCTCGCGCTACGCTAGGCGCGCCGCCGGGTCAGAACAATTAACGACACCCGCGCCGGTAAACATAATAAAAACTGCCGTGAATCAAAGGAGCATCGGATGAAAATCAAAGTACCACTGTATTTGGCGGCAGTTTCTGCGCTGTCTGGAAGCTACGCTATTTCGGCACAAGCTGAAGACAAGCCAGAAGGCTTCATTGAAGGCAGCAGCCTTACAGTGTTGAACCGTAACTTCTACTTCAACCGTGATAATCGCGACAGCACCGCCCCCACTTACAACAGTGGCAAGGGCAATACCAACGGCTACTCCGAAGCCTGGGCGCACGCGATCATCAGTAAATTCAACTCTGGGTTTACCCAGGGTACCGTTGGCTTCGGCGTTGATGCCTTCGCCATGATCGGCCTCAAGCTCGACACCGGTGATGGGCGCAACGGCGGCCGTAGCTCCTTCGACGTGCTACCCGTTGATAACAAGGGCGAAGCTCGCGACGAATACACCAAGGTCGGCGGTGCAGCCAAAGTCCGCTTGTTCGATACCATCGTGAAAGTAGGTGATGTTTTCCCATCGACTCCGGTCGTTGCATCCGGTGACTCTCGCCTGCTGCCAGAAAGCTTCCGCGGCGTGACCGTTGAGAACACCAGCATCCAAGGCCTCACCCTTCAGGGTGGTCGACTGCACGCCATGAGCCAGCCAGTCTCCAGCAACCTGAACGACAACTTCGTGACCTTCTACGGCGGCCCGGTCAACTCGCCATGGATCGGTTACGGTGGTGGTGACTACTCGATCAACGACAACTGGACTGTGAGCGTCTACGCCAGCCAGCTGAAAGACGTCTGGAATCAGTACTACGCCGGCACCAGCGTTGTTTACCCGCTGAGCGACGATCTGGCGCTGATCGGTGGCTTCAACTACTACAAAGCCGTAGATGAAGGTAAGAAGCGCCTGGGTGAATTCGACAACAACATCTGGAGTGCCAAGGTCGGCGTGCGTTACGGCGCCCACACCCTGGCCCTGTCGCACCAGCGCAACAACGGCGACGACGATTTCGACTATCTGCGTCAGTCGGACTCGATTTTCGTCGACAACTCCATCCAGTACAGCGACTTCAACTCGCCGAAAGAGCGTTCCTGGATGCTGCGCTATGACCTGAACTTCACCAGCTACGGCATCCCAGGCCTGACGTTCATGACCCGCTACGCCAGAGGCTCGGGCGCGGATTACTCGAACGCTAACCAGTTCTACATGCGCACCGACGACAACGGCAACCCGCTCGACAATCAGAAGCGTTGGGAGCGTGACGTCGAAGTCAAATACGTTGTGCAAACCGGTCCGGCAAAAGACTTGTCCTTCCGGTTGCGCCAGGCAACCACGCGTGCCACTGCTTTCGAATCGGATCTGGATGAAACTCGTGTAATCATCGAGTACCCGCTTTCGATTCTGTAATTCGCTGAGCGGGCCAGTCTTTCGACGGCTGGTCCGATTAGTAAAACGAGCATTACGAATTCACCTTGAGTGGCTTAATTGCTCCTTTGGTAAAAGGTGGATATTTGGCGCCCATTGGGCGCCTTTTTTTTGCCTAAAATTCAAGTAAGCGTTCGATTGTACGCATTGCATGCCGGTGAAGTTCATGACTACACCAATGACCAGTCTCCTCAACATGAGCGACCTCGCCGTCATCCGAACGGAACGAAGCTAGCACAAAGAAGAAAATAACCCAGTATTTCATATGGTCAAATCATCCGCTGGAGAGAGGGCCCGCAACTGTCAAACCCAAGCCGCGACAAGATATACCTCCAGACTATCAACTGTATTACCTAGAAATTACAAATCCGTCATTTGAACCCCAACACGCTCATTTTGATTTACCATCCATTTCAATAATGCCGGCGCGCGTGCGCGGTTAATTGCTCAGTGATATCGAGACATAATCCCATGCGAATTCTGGTAATTGAGGATGAAGTAAAAACTGCGGAGTATGTGCGTCAAGGCCTTACAGAGTGTGGCTATGTCGTAGATTGCGTCCACACCGGATCAGATGGATTATTCTTGGCCAAGCAGCATGAGTACGAGCTGATTATCCTCGATATAAACCTACCAGAGATGGACGGTTGGCAGGTCCTTGAGTTGTTGCGCCGTAAAAACTGCCCGTCCCGCATCATGATGCTGACGGCGAGAAGCCGATTGGCGGATAAGGTCCGGGGGCTGGAGAACGGCGCAGATGACTATCTGATCAAACCATTTGAGTTCCCAGAGCTGCTAGCCCGGGTTCGCGCCTTGATGCGCAGGTCAGATCACCCCGCATCTGTGGAGGTCATTCGCGTGGCCGATCTGGAACTTGATCAAAGCCGGCACAGGGCATTCAGGGACGGTCAGCGTATTGATTTGACCACCAAAGAATTCGCGTTGCTGCACTACTTGATGCGTAACACCGGGGTGGTACTGAGCCGTACGCAGATTATCTCTCAGGTTTGGGATATGAATTTTGATTGCGACACGAACGTTGTAGAGGTGTCGATTCGAAGACTCAGAGCCAAGATAGATGACCCCTTCGAAACCAAGCTGATACACACACTTAGAGGCGTAGGGTATGTACTTGAAAAGCGTTAATTGCCAAACTATATAGTATCGAGATCGGCTAACTAATTCCGTCGCAAACGTGCCTACTGAACTGGATTTTACTATTTACGACCCGCGGCGCTGATTCCTTACCCCGCAAATGAGGTAGGCTGTGCATGAGGTATAGCATTGATTATCAGCAGGTCTCGGAGGATCAAGAGTTTGTCAGGCCTGATGACCGCTCAGCTGATATTGTCTTTAACAGTGAGCATGGCTTAGCTCTTATCCCATGTGTTGGCGATGTAGTCAACCTACCCTCTACGGCCGTCAAAGCGGGGGTTTGTGGCGTCGTCAGATCAAGAATTTTCAATTATCTCAGGGGTCCTGAAGAGTTTTACTGCCACGTCAATATTTTTGTTGAAGAGGCCGACATCAATTTCGGCAATCTAATATCCGAATATATGCGTAACCAGGCACGCTCACGATCACCCTCCTCATAGTGGTTTGAATAGTCAATACGGATTCCGTCCTTTTATTGAGTGCTCAGTAGAACCCACGTTGCAGAGCTCTACTGAGCCCAAAAACCTTATTTCCGCTGCTGTGCAAAAACCACTAACTGCCACTCAATCTTGCCCGCGCCAGGTGCATGCTGGTGATGGTTCTGTGGAGGAAGAACATGCCCTTTGGCAATACCGATCTCATCCCCGCAGGAGACGCATCGGTAAATGCCTGGATTTGGCGCTTCGGTACCAGGCGAATACTTTTTATCGTACTCCGAATGATCACTTTTGTGCAGAAAATTGCCGTGCTTATACTGAGCCATATCTATTCCCTTGAACTGTTGCTCTATATTTTTGTGCCACTTTACCGGGGCACAGAATAATTTTTATCACGTAATGACGAATAGATTCCAGCGAAGTTTTCCATAATCGCTCAGTACGCAGCCTACTTTCGTAGCATTTATTATTCTGATTGTGTCAGGCAGGAGATTTTTATGCCGGCGGAATTTTGGCGCCATGCTATGGCACCAGGATAGAGATCAAATCACGCCATCAAGTGACTCTTGCTATTCGAACCTGCCCCTACAAGAACAGGTAGTCACGGCACCCTGCTAGAGCGCGGGAGAGGCGGAGCACACAGAGCAGGCGTCATTGTTTTTTGAATAGCGCACTGAAAAATATAGAAGTACAAGAAGCCCGCAAAGAGAACAGTAGGCGCCATCAGAGCCAATTGAGGATCCATAAACCCTGAAATTACATACTGCTTAAGTGTAAGAGAAGCCAGGATAAAGGCCGAACAATACAAAGCACCTGTAAATTGATTCCCTAGAAAGCTTAGCACCCCACTAAAGGCATTATTGGCGCTCAATAACACTGCCTTCAATATGGTCCAACCGAAAAGCGGAAGGAAAATCTTCACCATAAAGGCAAATAAAGTTGTTGAGGCGAACAGTTTCAGTGGTATCTCTGCCCATGGCTTGATGGTACCGTCGTTTTCTACACCAAAGAATAGGATGGCATTCAGGATAATTGCTATAGAGCAGCATATGATGAGGCGTATCACCTCCCGTTTAAGCGGGGCCATCATTATAACTGAGTTAATGCTTTTCGCGATATATTGCTTTAGAGCCTGGGTCATTGACCTATTGCGTCCTATGCTAGCCGAGGTGATAATATTGTATTGATGCAGCAGTAATAGACTGACGCTTTATTTATTTCTCAGTCAAGGAGAATCCTGATGATTTACGAGTCTGATGATTGGAGGAAGTCACTTCTTCGTTCAGCTCGTTGGCTTGAGAAGGCTCGTGTAAAAGAGTGTTCTGAAGGGCGCATTTATGCGAAAGCAGAACGTGAAATTTTTGTCAGTTTTTATACGGTACGCAAGCTAATCGAGACCTACAAAATCTCTGAATCAACGAAGAAAATTAAGCTCCATCTACCGTACTACCCGATCACCAGTGGCAAGACAGTAGACTACTTCAATCGGCACAACATAATGGAAAACTACGAAACTACTAAAGTTTACAAAGAACTGCGGGATATGACTTTTGTCGCGAACCAGGTAATCCACTCGTACGTATTCGAATTCGCGACTAGTGAGGATGGACGGATTGACGGGGTGTTTGTGGCCTCAGACAAGGGACGACACCAGCGACTCTATTACTATTCTATGACGCTAATGCTCAGTATTTTTAGGTCCGTAGGCTTGGATGTCGTCTCAGAGCAGCATTTGGTAAGGGACCCTGAAACAGAGCAGTGGAAGATCAGGTGAGTAGCCACCAAGCCAAACCCGCTACGGCAGCTGTAATTAACCCAACGGTTGCATAGAAGGCAGGTCTGCCGATCCAAGGGTGACAAGCCAGCATGATTCCCAGATGGGTCTTCGGCTTTATGCTATCCCACTCAGACTCGACGATGGTCCCATCTAGAATATAAGGCTTCCAATATTTGACGATATGGTCCTTGTCGGGCTCAAAAAAATCGCTATGGCCGTAATCAAAGTAACGGTCAGCTACACGTGTATTTTTAAATCCGTTTCGACCAGTCCCGCCGTAGCCTATAGTCGAAAAGGTAGCTAGGACGGGGTAAAAATCTCGCGTCCCGACATCGTTGACGATGTTGCCTGCAGCCATGTGCCGAGCATGCTTCTCCCAGGCATAATTGCCTTTTATTATGGAGCCGCAGAGAACAATTCTCTCAATGTTGATGTCAGTGTATTTGGCGAGGATCCGACTAATGATATAGGTGCCGAAGCTGTGGGCAATGACCATAATGCGAGCAGTCGGTTCCATAAGCCGTGCGTCTCGGAAGTCATTTGCGATCTTATTGATTGGCGTAGATCGAAACGGACACGCAAGCTGCAGCGCGGTCACACAATGGTAGCCAAGACCTTTGACTCTGACATGAGCAACATCTCGGAAGGCTGCTTTTACCAGCTCGTGCCAGGAACCATCAGTTTGAATACCATGGACAAGCATGAGCGTGATGGCCTGAGCATCATCTTTGACATTAGAAATCTGCATATCGACTAACGAGTCAAACAGCTCCAGATGCTCGGCATCCAGAGTTGCCCTAATTGCCTGCAGCTGGGCCAGTCGTTTGGTCTCAATCGTATTTTCCCAAGTCGATCGAACAAGGGTAACAATATCAACAGGCTTCAATCGAGCACCAATCTATAGGTTGGTTCCACGTTGGCGGCAAGTACTTCAAATTCGGTATCCATCCCAGGATCACGAACAATCTCTGGGATATCGCCGTAAGATTGGAATGAGAGACCTTCGCCGCTGGGGCACCTAACAATAAGGAATCTCTTGATAATCCGGCCCGTTACCAAGATATTAATCAAGATTGCAAGGTGCGCGGAAGTACCGGCTTGCATAATATCGAACATGCGATTCGGGTTTAGCCGAATTCTAGGCAAAGCTTCGCCACCCTGGGATTCATAGCCCTGGATAAAACTAGCCAATCTTCGGAGGCCTTCAGCCTCGTCTGGATGGTTAAGTATTAAAGGCGATAACTTTTCCGCGAACATATTCGTATTCTCCGGCGGAGCACGCTACGGTCACCGCAAACTCGTTTCTCTCACCCGAAATCAAAAGCCTCAGTTCACGGGGAGGATCACTGTCTGGTAGTTTAACGTAAATATTGGCTCCCGTCACTTCGCCATCACGCTCCAAGAAGCGATCCAACGCAGACATCGAACCCTCATCCGATGAAAGGTTTTCATCAACCGATGCGGAGGTAATCTGCATTTGGGCCCCGAATTCATTTCGAGCCGTTGAATTGCTATATCTGATTTCTTGGGAGAGGTTATCGCGCTCGCGCAGAATCTTATTCTTAGCGGGGCTAAGCGAAACTTCAGCGAACCCATCGTCCGGTAGAAATTTCCTTACTTTGTTTTTCAACACCCACAAGAGCTCGGAATATTTCTTTGCCTGATTATCTTGAGAGGCAATACGAAACTCCAATAAACCAGTGTGGTCCAGGTGAACAATATTCACCGCACGTTTTTTTGTGGTCGCATAGCGTCGAATCAGTTCGCCAGTTGCTGGATCCGTCTCCACAGCGCTGAGACGATTGATGTCACGGCTTTCGACGACTTTGATCGT